>CBDUNQ010000348.1:0-3424 GCA_965368625.1 uncultured Gammaproteobacteria bacterium | reverse complement strand
GGGCAATTGAAACCCCTGCGCAAACGGGAACGGACACGGGCACGCCCCGGGCAAGCTTCACCCTTTGCAGCGAAGAACCATCAAAGCGCTTGCTCAACACACCCACTCACCTGAGCATTCAACCACAGGAAGCCATACGCCCCCGTGCAGCAACGGTGCGCAGCCAGGTTCGTGCAGACAGGAAATCACCTTCAAGCCTGCGTCCGGTGCTACTGTTGGCCGGCTTTATTGCCATGGCTACGGCCGGCTATGCTTATTACCAGTGGAACCTGTATCAGAATACTGTTCAACCACAAGGGGAAGCAGCCACTCCAGCCACGGCTACGCCAGCGGTACAGCCCCCGGTAAGCCAGGATGTCCCTACACCTGTGCAGCCACCAGCCGCCACGGGTAAGCCCGTGGCCAAATCATCCGCAACGAAGTGGAAAACGGCATTACTGGCACAGGAACAAGCCGTCCGCCAGCGGGCCCATGCCCGCTTTGCCACCCTGCGGGAAAGCCAGCTCAACGCACAGGTCACCGCGCCTGCCGTAGTGAATGGTGCAGACGCAGACGCCAAAACAGGGGATACCGGGGATGCTGGGGAAGTGACCTACAGGCAACCGGCAGGAGATAGCCACGCCGTGGATCACCATCTGCAAAACCTGATCGACGCTGAACTTACACGGCTTGAGCAGCAAACCCTGCAGCCAGAGATGACCGGCTCTCCCATGGAAATGGATCCCTTTGTGGGCCCCATGCCACAGGAAAGCCACGGAAACCTGCCTCCGCTGTTCTAGGGTAGCTGGGCCGGCGTGGCTCCCTCGGTAAAGCTCGAAACCACTTCCAGCACGGCTGCCTCCAGCGGCCAGCCCGATTCATCCAGCACCACCACGGTCCATTTGCCCACCAGTTCCGCGGACAGGGTTTTCATGGAATACACCCGCCAACGCGGCCCACCCACCTCGAAAGGCACCTCGGCCATAACCCGGCCCTCATATTCCCAGCGATGGATCACCGTACGCCCATCCAGCCCGCGCAACTCGCTGAAAAAATAAATTTCCGGAGTATCCGCCGTCACCTGCGCCAACACGTCCACGGGCTCCCGATCCACAATACCCGTGGTAAACAAGGCTCGGGGCACACTGGCATCGGGCACCGGGGAAAGTGCTTCCTGGGCCTGCAGGGGTACATACCAGAGCCAGACTATAATGAAAAACAACGGCCGAATGATCCTGGTCATAGATGGTTTCCTTTTTCACGCGTACAAGGGTTCACAGTCCCATCCTAAGCGCAGTGTGGCTGCTAGACTACTGAATGGTTCACAGTTTCCCTTTTTCACGACGTCAAAATAACGTCACAAAATAGACAAGGAGTTAGATTATCAAAAAACTATATATGTCATAAAATTGTCGCATTCCTCTAATTTTTTTTTAAAAAATGATTCATAGCTCTATGATTGTCATTACGTTTGTGGTTTGATTGCACCCAGGCCCACAGAGTAGGCTACAAGCAACAATTTGTAGGGATTCAGCAACTCTTGTTTCGCGGGTCACCCCAATTGGTCAGACATGCAGTTACATAGGAAACGCGAGGAATCTTGTATGAACACACGGTTACGGACCACCACGATGGCGGTGATGCTGGCGCTGGGAAGCGGCCCGGCGATAGCCATCGAAAACATCACGCTCAACGGCTTTATGACGGCGGGCGCCACCATCACTGACTCTGATACCCAATGGTACAACGGCAGTATCACCGACGAGCTGGGCTTTGACCAGGACAGTCGCGTGGGCCTGCAGGTATCCGCGGTGGTAAACCCCAAAATGAATATCACCGCACAGTTATTGGGGCGCGCCCGTGACGAAGACTACAATGCCTTCTTCGACTGGGGCTTTGTGAGTTACACCATTGATGATGCCTGGGAAATACGCGCCGGTAAGATCAAGTTCCCCACCTACCTGATTTCCGATTACGCCGAAGTGGGTTACGCCTACCCCTGGATACGTCCACCGCAGGAGGTATATTCCAGTAACCCGCTGACTGCCATTTCCGGTGCCGATGCCCTGTTCCGTACCAGCATCGGTGATAGTGACCTGTTGATTCAACCCTATATCGGTACCAGCCGCGGACAGGAAACCGTGGTTCCACAGGGCGCCCTCGAAGCTAACGTTGCATTGACACCTCCTAGCGGCTCTGCCCCTCTACCTCTAGGGGCACCAGGAAGCATCGAGTTTGTCGACTTCGAAGCGGAAAACCTGGTGGGTATCAACGCCAACCTGGCCTGGGACGGTTTCTCGGTTCGCGCCGGCTTCCTTTCCATCGAGGTTAGCGCCGATGGCCTGGGAGTAACTTCCAATGAAGATGCCCAGTTCTGGAGTGTGGGCGGCACCATGGATTACAACAATTTCGTCGGCTATGTGGAGTACTTCGAACGCGAAATTGATGGTGCGGCCAACCTGGGCTTTCCCAACCAGAAGGGGTACTACGCCACCCTGGGTTACCGCTTCGGCAAATGGCTGCCCCATTTGACCTACGCCAAGCTGGAAGACAACGACAACCCCGTTGCCAACCCGGCGGAATGCGGTGGTTTCCCCATTTGCGGCGAGCCCCTGGAACAGGAATCCATCACCCTGGGCGTACGCTATGAGCTGGGTGCCGGTGCGGCACTGAAGGCGGAAGCCCAATACGTGGATCCCACGGGTCGCGGGCTGTTCACCGGGTATGACAGCAATGGGGTGTCTACGCTGGACGAAGACGCCATGATCTATAGCGTTGCCATTGACGTTGTATTTTAAGGGGGACTGCTACTCATGAAATCCGTACTTACGTTCGCAACCCGTGCCGCCCTGGCCACTGGACTGTTACTCGCTAGCAGCCTGGCCCAGGCGGAATTGGCCATTATTGCCCACCCCAGCAACCCCCTGTCCTCCATCAGTCAGGAAGATGTGGAACGCATTTACCTCGGTAAATCCCGCTCCTTTCCCAATGGTGGCAGTGCACGACCCATTGATCAGGCCCCTGGCAGTGCCATGCGCACCAAGTTCTTCAGCTCCATGTTGAAGAAAACCGAAGCCCAGGTGACTGGCTACTGGTCGCGGCGCATGTTTTCCGGTAAAGGCAAACCACCGGAAACCCTGGATGACGACCAGGCGGTAAAAAGCCAGGTCGCCAGCGATACTTCCAGTATCGGCTACATCAGTGATGAAGTAGTGGACAGTTCCGTGAAGGTGTTGTTGCTGGTTCCCTGAAAAGGGACATCGACAAAAAAAAGCCCGGCGAATGCCGGGCTTTTTTTTGTCTTGCGGTGGGACCTGAACATGGGGCACAGAAATACCCGGCCCCGCTGCCGGGTCGCCAAAAGCCAACGACAGGTGGACAGGAAGCGAGCGGTAGGCCCTTTACAGGGGTCTGAAGTGAATTCAGCATCCGTTTCCTCTGCGCC
>CBDUNQ010000347.1:0-3429 GCA_965368625.1 uncultured Gammaproteobacteria bacterium | reverse complement strand
AGATCGTGCAACTGCTTGTCCATGGTTTGCAGAGTATCCCTGGCTTCCTGTATTTCCTGCTCATTTTCCTCCAATTGCTGGTTGATGAGCTGCAGGCTGGCATGATGACTCCGGCTCTGTTCCAGGCGTAGCTGTAATTCCTTCATGCCATCATCCAGGGGCATTCCCTCGGGCAGATCATTGATTTCCCGGCATAGAGACTGCAAGCGATTCTCAAGCTCGCTTTCCTCGGCTTGTAATCGGCTCATCTGCTTGTCAATGCGATCATATTCATCCTGCAGGGAAAAGGCTTCCCGAATCCGCGCAAACCGGCTTTGCGCTTCCACCGGCAAAGTGGTTTTTTCCAGTCCCAATTGTTCCATGAGCACTTGCCAACTGGACTGCCAGTGATCCTGGGCCTCTCGTGCCTTATCCAGCTGTTCGTGCGCCAGTTGAATTTCCTTGTTCAGTCGAGTACGTTCACGTCTTTCCTGATCTTTATCTGCCAGCAGCTTTTCAGCGCAGCGCACAAGATGACGCAGAGAGTGCTGCATAGGCGGTAGCTGATCCAGGCTTTTGAGCACAGTGGTGAGAGATTCACAAAGCTGTTCACTACGCGCCTGTAGTGACTCAACTGTGGTTTGCAGATGCTGCAGGGATTCGATTTGCAACTGTAATTGCTGGAAATCCTCGATCCAGGCGCGCATTTCCCTGGGACTCCTGGGTTGCAACTGCGTTTGCTCCCAGAGAGTAGTCCACTCGGCTTCATTTTGTTGTCGCTGCTGCGCGAGGTTTTCCATTGTCTGTTGCACTTCTGCCAGTTGTGTATCGGTCTGTGCCATGAGGACCTGCATACTGGCATGCTGGTGAACCCGTTCCGATTCATGACGCAGACGATCTGCCAGCTCGTCACTGACGCGCACTTGCTCTTCATAGTCTGACAATAGTGGATTTTCCAGCGTCCCGAGTTTTCTCAGCTCGCCCCAGTACTGTTCTCGTACGGCGCGTGCCTGTTGCAAATCAGCTTCATTGGGTACGGCACCCAGTGCACAGAGCTGCTGGTATTCTTTTTCCTGTTGTTGTTTTTGTTGCTGCAGAGTGTGAAGTAACTCGCGCTGGTGTTTCAATTGTTGGCTAAGCTGGTCAAAACCTTGCTCAAAGCCCTCCACTGCAGCTTTAGCCGGTATTGGCCGATGGACGACATCATCCAGACTGCCATTGAACAAAGGCATTTGCTTGAGACGTGCCTGACAGTGCTGGGTCTGTTGTTTTACCTGTAAGGAACGTTCTTCCAGCTGCTGCTCCAGATCTCCCGCGCTACGCGCATCGAGCAATGCGGTTTGCAGTACATCGAGCAGGGCTTCCTGTTCAGCAGGCAGACTGGCAAGGCTTTGCAGATCCTTCTGTAAACGTTGCAATTGTCGCTCTGCCATAATCAGAGCATCCTGACGAGTATCACACTGACGTGATAATTCGGCTAAGGTGGCTTCCTTTGCCAGCAATGGACGTAGCAGTTCCTGCTCTTTTCCCATGTGCGCAGAATTCACTTCCTGCCAAATGGCTTTTTCCCGTGCCTGGAGTGTGTCCCGCTCAGCCTTCAGTTCCGGCAGTGTGCGTTGCTCACTGCGTAAACCCGCATAGGCATGAAGCATATCATCGATATTATCAGCACGGGCAAGTATATCTGCGCACACAGGTAAATGCGTACGTTTATCAAGCAGGTGTTGCTGACGTTGTTCCGCTCGGTGAAGACGCTCTGCGGATTCCGCACTGAGCTTGCGTATACGCTGGTGCCGGGAACTGAAATCATCCGCCAGGAGCTTCACATCCCCCAGATGGGCGCGCTGTTCCTGCAGTGAGCCATGCATGGCCAGCATAGGCAGGGTGCGCTGTAGACGTTCGACTCGGCGCAATTCCACCTGGCTATGTAAGCGTTCCTGTTGCAGCGCTTCCACCTTGTGCTGCAATTCATCAAGCTGTTGGCGTTGCACTTGCCAGCCATGGGCGGACAGGCTGTGCTCCCGGCTGGCATGTAGCAATTCCTGATAATCACGAATGGCAGTATTGATTTTCTGTTTACTGCCCCTGGGTAGAAACAGGGCGTCTGCCTCGGCATCCAGTTGCTGCAGCACTGCGTGTAAATGAGTATTACCCGTGGCTGCGGAAAATAAAGCCTGTCCCAACTCCCCCTGCTGACGCAGTAATTCACTGCCGCCGGTATGCAGGGTTTCATGATCGATACCGAAAATCGTGGAAAAGACGGTTTCGCTCATACCCTGTATAAAGGGTTGCAGGGCATTGTCCGGCAATGCCTGACCGGCGCTGTTCAGAAGTGTATTTTTACGCCCTTTACGGCGGATGAACTCCAGCTCCAGGCCCTGTCCGTTACGCAATTCCATACCGATACGCAACTGACTGTTGGCGTGCAGGAAATTATCACGTGTACGATCCGGAATACCGAACAGTGCTGCCTTGATGGCGCGTAAGGCCGTACTTTTACCGGCTTCATTTGGCCCATAGACAATGTGCAATCCACCTGCTTCGCCGGGAAAATGCAATTTTGTATCGGTAAAGGGACCGAAGGCCTGTAGTGCCAGTGCGCGAATCTGCATTTATGGCACATCCGTACTCAGTAGACGCTGCATTAGCAAGCCCTTTACATCGTGCAAGGCCTTGCGAATGGTTTCTTCCGATAGCGGATCATAGCCCAGCTCACCCGATTGGATATCCGCTGGCAATTTATTACGCAGTGCCGTCAGAGGAGCGCGGATTTCATTCAGAATTTCCTCATCAAGTTGCAGAGTATCGATACCTTGCAACAAACCGCGCAAGCGATCCGTGGTTTCCTGCACATCCGCGATGGCAGCGGTACGGAAAATCACCCTTTCCAACCACACACCGGCACCACGGATACCGGCAGCCAGGCTGCGATATTCCTGTATCCAGTATTCTTCCTCTGCCATCAGGCGTTCGTGAGCAGCACAGGTCCCCTTTAATTCCAGGCGTACCGCCAACATCCTGCCATCCGCATTGGCTTGCTCCTGCTCCAGTGCCGGCGCAATTTTTTCATGAACTGCATCCACCGTTTCACAGCCTGCCACATCCACCACGCACAGTGCCCAGCGCATAACATCCACCGGTCGGTGTTCCACTTGCTGTACCTTGCCATTTTCCACTTGCACCAGGGTGCAACCCTTGGCACCGGTCTCGCGAATATGGCGGCCCTGTACATTGCCGGGAAATACAATCCAGGGATCCTGGCTGATGATTTCCCGGGTATGTACATGGCCCAGCGCCCAGTAGTCATAACCCTTTACGCGCAAGCCATCGATGCTACAGGGTGCATAGGGCTCATGACCGGGCTTGCCGTCCAGGCAGGTATGCAATAATCCAATGGTGAAATAACGCGGGTCTTTTTCCGGATAATCCGCGGTCAGATCCTGGGTGACT
>CBDUNQ010000346.1:0-3433 GCA_965368625.1 uncultured Gammaproteobacteria bacterium | reverse complement strand
ATCCCTTGGCATGCTGAATCCAGGGCCTACATTTCGTCCGGTGCAGATACACCCAGGAGCGCCAGACCATTGGCCAACACCTGGCGCACCGCCTGAATCAGATTCAGGCGCGCATTGCGTAAGGCCGGGTCACCCACCAGAAACTGATGGGCGTTGTAATAGGTATGGAAGTCATTGGCCAGATCGCGCAGGTAATGCACCAGATGGTGGGGTTCGTGATTCAGGGCCGCCGCTTCCAACACTTCCGGGTAGCGTGACAGGTTCACCATCAAGTCGTGTTCATGGCTTTCGTGGAGCAGGTGCATGCCCTGCGCCCCCTGCTCACGATCCCACTGCATCTGCTTTTCCGTCATTTGCCGGAACACGCTCTGCACCCGCGCATGGGCGTATTGCAGGTAGTACACGGGGTTGTCATTGGATTGGGACTTGGCCAGATCCAGGTCGAAATCCATATGTTGCTCGCATTTGCGCATTACATAAAAGAAGCGCGCGGCATCGTTGCCCACTTCGCGGCGCAATTCACGCAGGGTGACAAACTCCCCTGAGCGGGTGGACATCTGCGCCTTTTCACCACCGCGATACAAAATGGCAAATTGCACCAGCAAGACGTCCAGCTTGCTGGCATCGTCGCCCAATGCCGTAAGGGCGGCCTTCACCCGTGGCACATAGCCATGGTGGTCGGCACCCCAGACATCGATGACCCGGTCGAAGCCGCGCTCCAGCTTATTCATATGGTAGGCGATATCGGATGCGAAATAGGTGCTTTGCCCATTATCACGCACCACCACCCGGTCTTTTTCATCACCGAAATCCGTGGAGCGGAACCACAGTGCCTCGGATTTCTCATACAGGTGACCACTTGTCTGCAAGCGCTCAATGGCCTTTTCCACCAGACCATTTTCCGTGAGAGAGCGCTCAGAAAACCATTCGTCATAGTGCACGCCGAATTCCTTCAGATCCTGGCGGATATTGGCCAGTATGGAATTCAGGCCGAGATCAAAGGTTTCGCGGTAATGTTCATCGCCCAGCAGGGACTTGGCCCGGGCAATCAAGCCATCAATGTGCTTTTCCTTGTCACCGCCCGCGGGTTCGTCGTCAGGCACGTCGGAAAAAACCGCTTCCCGGGAATGGTGCAGCGCATCGCCATGGGTACGGTGCAATGTGGCACCGATATCCCATACATAGTCGCCCTTGTAGCCATTGGAGGGGAATTGGATTTCTTCACCGCACAGTTCCAGGTAACGCAGGTATACACTGGTGGCGAGAATATCCATTTGCCGACCGGCATCGTTTACATAGTATTCACGATGCACCTGAAAACCCACGGCTTGCAGCAAGTCCGCCACCGTGGCGCCATAGGCGGCACCGCGGCCATGGCCCACATGGAGAGGACCGGTGGGGTTGGCGGAAACAAATTCCACCTGCACGGTTTTTCCCTGTCCCAGGGTACTGCGCCCATACGCTTCCCCCTGCTGAAGAATGACCTCCACTACATCATGATACGCGGCGGGGCTGATGAAAAAGTTGATGAAGCCGGGGCCGGCAATATCCACGCGAGTGACCTGGGGGGATTCGGGCAGGGCCGCCACCAGGGCTTCGGCCAGCTCCCGCGGCTTGCGCTTGGCAACCCTGGCCAGGGTCATGGCCAGATTACAGGCAAAATCACCGTGACTCGGGTCGCGGGTGCGCTCCACCAGAATCTCGGCCATATGATCGGCGGGGACCATGCCTTGGGCCTGCAGAACGCCATAAGCCTGCGCCAGTAATTGTGCCAGGTGTTGCTTCATGGGACCGGTTCGCTTCGAATGTCAGGGATACCGCATCGTGCGGAGAAGGCGCCTATTATCCCTGCTACCCTTTTTTTGGCAACCGGGAATGCGGCGTAACCAGGATTACAGGGTATCCACCGGGTCCACATCCAGGGACCAACGCACCTTGCGTCCCGATTTCAATGCCGCCAACCGGGTAACCCAGCCTTCCAGCAAGTGCTGCAAGGGTGCCCGCTGGCTGGCCTGTAACAGTAATTGTGCCCGGTAGCGCCCGGCACGCCGTTCCATGGGCGCACTCACTGGCCCCCAGAGCTGCACTCCGGCCACTCCCAGGCGCTGGGCTTCGTCGGCGGCTTCCTGGAGAAATGCCAGAGCCGGCCCCCGCTCACCGGCTTCCGCGCGCAGCAGGGCAAGACTGGCATAGGGAGGAAAGCCTGCCGCCTGGCGCTCCTGCAAGGCAGCCTGTGCAAATCCCTCGTAGCCCTGCTGAATCAGTTGCAGTAACAGGGGATGCTCGGGATGATGGGTCTGGATCACCACTTCACCGGGGCGGTCTTCCCGGCCTGCCCGTCCGGCCACTTGCACAATCATTTGCGCCAGCCGCTCACTGGCGCGGAAATCATTACTGAACAATCCCTGATCGGCATCCAGAATGGCAACCAGGGTCACCGCCGGGAAATGATGCCCCTTGGCCAGCATCTGTGTACCCACCAGCACCCGCGCCTCACCCTGGGTGGCCCGCGCCAGTTGCGCCTCCAGCGCCCCCTTGCGGCGGGTGGTATCCCGATCGATGCGCACCACTTCCTGCCCCGGCAGGCATTCCGCCAGGGCTTCCTCGATGCGCTCCGTACCCTTACCCAGCGCCACCAGGTCCACGCTGCCACAATCGGGGCATTGCGCGGGTAAAGGACGCTCATGCCCGCAGTGGTGGCAACGCAGCCGCTGCGCCTTCTGGTGCAGGGTCATATGGGCATCGCAGCGTGGGCAATCGGCGAGCCAGCCACACTCATGACAGATCAGGGTGGGGGCAAAGCCACGGCGATTGAGGAATAAAAGCACTTGCCCATCTGCCGCCAGGTGTCGCTCCATCATACTCAGCAAGGCGGGCGCAAAGGGCTTATCCATGGGTTGCCGACGAATATCCAGCAAGGCCACCCGGGGCGCCTGGGCGGCACCGGCCCGCTGCGGCAGATGCAGGCGCTGGTAGCGACCCGCAGCCACATTGGAAAGGGATTCCAGCGAAGGCGTGGCGGAGCCCAATACGATGGGCACCCCCCGTTGCCGCGCCCGCCACACGGCCAGATCCCGCGCCGAATAGCGAAACCCCTCTTGCTGCTTGAGCGAGGCATCGTGCTCTTCATCCACGATCACCAGCCCCAGCCGGGGTAATGGCGTAAACACGGCCGAACGCGTACCCACCACCAGTTCCGCTTCGCCACAGGCCGCGCTTTGCCAGGCGCAAGCCCGCTCGCGATCATTGAGGCCCGAATGCAACAGCGCCAGGGCCACGGGAAAGCGCCGCCGAAAGCGCGCCACCAATTGCGGCGTCAACCCGATTTCCGGCACCAGTACCAGTACCTGTCCATCCTGCGCCAGGCAATGGGCGATCAATTGCAGGTCTACCTCGGTTTTACCGCTGCCCGTCACCCCTTCCAGCAGGAAGG
>CBDUNQ010000345.1:0-3436 GCA_965368625.1 uncultured Gammaproteobacteria bacterium | reverse complement strand
CGTCAGCGCCGGTTCACCCGATGAATCGCCCGTCCATCCACCGCCAGGGCGGCTTCATGCAGTGCTTCCGATAAGGTGGGATGGGCATGGATCGTACGCGCAAGATCTTCACTGCTGGCCGAAAACTCCATGGCCAATACCGCTTCGGCAATGAGTTCCGAGGCCCCCGGCCCGAGGATATGTACCCCCAGAACCGTATCCTTCTGCGCATCTGCAAGAATCTTTACCAAACCATGGCTGACACCCATGGCACGGGCACGCCCCGATGCCGCCAGTGGGAAACTGCCGACCCGGTATTCCGTGCCCAGGGATTGCAACTGTGCTTCCGTCGCCCCCACCCAGGCAATTTCCGGTTCCGTGTACACCACGGAGGGTACCGTCTCCAGGGGCATGGCGAAGGCCTTACCACTCGCGATGGATTCCGCTACCACCATTCCTTCTTCCGAACCCTTATGCGCCAGCATGGGGCCACGCACCAGATCACCAATGGCATAGACATTGGGTATATTGGTAGCGCAGTATTCATCCACCATCACCGCACCGCGCTCATCCAGTACCAGGCCGGTTGTTTCACCTGTGAGCCCCTCGGTATTGGCGCAACGCCCAACCGCCACCACCAGGCGATCCACAAGCTGTTCCGCATCCTGGCCATTGTACTGGTACTGTACCCGCACTTCCCCATTCTGGATTTCCGTGGCCATTACTCTGGCTCCCAGGCGAATATCCAATCCCTGGCCACGATAGATCCGTTGCGCCTGGGTCGCCACTTCACTATCCACCATGGTAAGGAATTGATCCTGCGCCTCCAGGAGTACCACTTCACTCCCAAGACGTCTCCAGACACTGCCCAGCTCCAGGCCGATAATTCCGGCACCGATGATCCCCAGTCGAGGTGGCACTTCGCTAAAGGCCAACGCACCACTGGAATCCACAATATGCTTCCCATCCAGTGGTGCCATGGCCAGTTCCACCGGACGTGAACCAGTGGCGAGAATCACGTGTCCTGCGCGCAAAATGGAAACCTGGCCATCATGGGTGGTGTATTCCACCTCCGTGCCATCCAGCAATCGTCCCCGACCCGGAAACCATTGCACACCAGCCGCCTTGAACAATCCCTCAATGCCACCGGTAAGTTGATGAACCACCTTGTTCTTGTTGGCTTGCATGGCGGCCACATCCATGCGCAAGCCGTCCAGCTGTATCCCGTGCTGGCCAAATTCCATTCTTGCCTTATGGTACAGCTCGGTACTGTGCAGCAGAGCCTTGGAAGGTATGCAACCCACATTGAGGCAGGTGCCTCCCAGCACCGGTTTTCCGGCATCATCCCGCCAGGCATCAATGCATACGGTATTCAAGCCCAGCTGGGCGCAGCGAATCGCTGCCACATACCCCGCCGGACCACCCCCAATCACCACAACATCCAATGCCTGTTCCATAAGGATTCACTCTCATATCGTATGACCGCCAGTATGGCGCATTGAAAAAAATTCAATATCGCAATGCACCGCGGCCTGCGGAACAAGGCGATCAGAAATCCTCTTTGAGGCTTGCCTAGGGCCTGTTAACAGGCCCTAGATTGCCAGCAACAGGCGCGCAGGATCTTCCAGCGTTTCCTTGATTGCCACCAGAAATTGCACCGCATCCCGGCCATCGATAATACGATGATCATAGGATAGCGCCAGGTACATCATGGGTCGGATGACGATCTGACCCTGTTCCACCATGGGCCGTTCCTGAATGCGATGCATGCCCAGTACCGCACTCTGTGGCGGATTCAGAATCGGCGTGGATAACATGGACCCGAAGACGCCGCCATTGGTTATGGTGAAGGTACCTCCTTCCAAATCATCCATGGTGAGTTTTGCTTCCCGCGCGCGATTGGCAAAATCCACTATGCCGGTTTCGATTTGCGCAAAACCCAATTGATCGGCATCGCGCAGCACCGGGACCACCAGGCCGCGCTCGGTGGATACGGCCACACCGATGTCATAGTACTCATGGAACAGGATATCACTGCCATCGACACTGGCATTGACCACAGGAAAGCGCTTCAAGGCTTCCACCGCAGCCTTCACAAAAAAGGACATGAATCCCAGCTTGGCCCCATGGCGTTGTTCAAAAGCCGCTTTGTGCCGCTTGCGCAAATCCATCACCGCCTGCAGATTCACCTCATTGAAGGTGGTCAATATGGCAGCTGTCTGTTGCGCCTCCACCATGCGCTCGGCAATGCGCTGTCGCAAACGGCTCATGGGTTCACGCCGTATACCGGACTCCTCTTGCACCACACCCGGCTGTTCTGCAGGCACTGCAACGGGTGCAGCCGTAACGGCCGGCCTGGATTGCGCGGAAGGCGCCGATTGCAAATGGGTCAATATATCCGCCTTGGTCAAACGTCCCTGCTTACCAGTGGCGGCAATTACCTTGGGATCCAGATTGTGTTCCGCCACCAGATGGCGTACCGCCGGACTCAGGCCCGCAGCCGTTGGATGCACCGCAGCTGCCCTTTGCGCTTGCACCGGTTGACCACCATGGTCATTGACGTCAGACACTACCGGCTGCCCGCTCTGCGCTCCCGCCTCAATCAGCGCCAGCACTTCATTCGCCTGCACCGTGGCCCCCACAGGGTGGCGGATTTCCCGTAGCACACCCGCCTGACTTGCCGGCACCTCGAACACCACCTTGTCGGTTTCCAGGTCCACCAGAACTTCGTCCCTCTCCACCGGGTCACCCACCTGCTTGCGCCAAGCACTCACCGTGGCATCCTGTACCGATTCAGGCAGGCTGGGTACGCGCACTTCCACACTCATAGAAACTCCCTGTTATTCAGTATCTGTCAATTGCAGGGCCTCGGCCACCAAGGCATGCTGCTGTTGAATATGAAGATTGAAACGACCCACGGCCGGTGAGGCGGAGGCCGGACGTCCTGCATAGCGCAGATACTGGGTTGACTTCATACATTCCAGTATATTGTGCTGACTCTGATACCAGGCCCCCTGGTTCTTCGGTTCTTCCTGACACCAGACCACATCCAGCGCCTGGGGATAGTCCGCCAGTACAGCCGCCAACGCTTCCCGCGGAAAGGGATAGAGTTGCTCGATGCGGATCAGGGCAACATGCGCCAGTTCGTGATTACGCCGTGCCTCCAGTAAATCGTAGTACACCTTACCGGCGCAAAGTACCACCGAGCGGATGTTTTCGGCCGGCAAATCATCCACCTCGGGAATCAATGGCTGGAATGCGCCCTCACTCAAATCCTCCAGTTGCGAGATGGAGAGCTTGTGACGCAACAGGCTCTTGGGGGTCATTACCACCAGTGGTTTACGGTAGGGTCGCAGCATTTGCCGCCGCAGCATATGAAACATCTGCGCCGGGGTACTGGGCACGCAGATCTGAATATTGTGCTCCGCAGAAAGCTGCAGGAAACGCTCCAGACGCG
>CBDUNQ010000344.1:0-3451 GCA_965368625.1 uncultured Gammaproteobacteria bacterium | reverse complement strand
GATCACCCACTCCATCACTTCAGATTATCAGCCTTATTCCGATCTTTTATGACATACAGGCCATGAACGGTCATAGGAATGGGGGCGGATCCCCCTACAGGGAGAATGGAATGGGTATCTTTTCAGGGAAAACGCCAGGACACCCTCTCACCCCGGATTACACACGCCGGGATCCCTCCCTATTGCGCGACTCCATTGTGAATCCATTGAAAATATTGGAGTTTAATGGTGCATCACAGGCATCAGTCGTGTATTTGCGACAGGCAAACCCCCCTTTCCAGCCCGTATTTACCACAATTACCACGAAACCACGAAAGACATCTCCAAAAAGTGGAGCACCTGTATTCGGCGGAATCCCCAGATTCAGCCCAATTGGGGCAGCTACTTTCGAAAGGAGTCGTGTGCTGGAGACAGTTTCACCCTTTCCACCCCTGGAAGCTGTGATTTTCATACGGCAATGCCCCCCACAGGGAGTACTCAGGGGGAAATTTTTCTTCTTCATACCGATCAGCAAATTGAATGGATTATCAAGTACGGACGGAAGGTTGTAGCGAGCCCCGGTACCGGAAAGCATAGGTCGTGCCAAATTCCTGGCACGGAGATTGCTTCATGAAAAACCGCTACTCGCACTGAGTTTTGGCAGGAAGCCCTCGCTGTGCGCTCTGTGTAGATATCGGATTCGTGGCCAGTAGGACTCGCCAATCGGTATCTGGGTAACTAAACCAACGTAGGTAACGTAATTGTATGAGCATTCCAAAAAAGCGTATTTCCCCCCTTTTACTTGGTGCCGCAGCCCTGTTGTCTGCCACCCTGAGCCTGCCCGGTGTCGCCGCCGTTCCCGATGGTAAGCCGAGTTTTGACCCGGCTACCAATGCCAATGTCTATGCCTGGCGCGCCAGTAATGGAACCTGGCGGATTCGTCTGACCGCCGGCGGCGACTCACGCACCTTCTCGGGGAGCATTGAATCCTCACAAGCCTATAACTGGGTCGGCCAGCACTTGACCGAAGCCCATGATGACGTCAATCGCACAGCTCCGCGCAAGCTGGACCTGGACATGAAGGTATGGGGTTCCGGTGAAGATGGCGTGAACCTATCCATACCCGACGGCAGTAAGCTCTGTCTCCGGGGCTCTGGCATCAGCCATGGTGGCTGGAAGTACACCAAGGTGATTGTGGGCGCCAACAATACGCCCATGAATACCCCTGTGGATTTAACCGGTAATGGCGCCTGCACGACCACCACGACCACTACAAATACGGTCACCTATAACGCCACCAACACGACCAGCAGCACCGGTACGACGGCCATCAATAATACCGGTATGAAGTATAACCCCGGCCATTACATTTCCATGAATCGCTACGACAAACAGGCGAAAATGCTGGAAGCCGTCAAACCCGGGGTTACCGGCATTCAGAAGCGCTATATGTGGATCACCCTGGAGCCCACGCTGGGGAACTATGATTTTTCGGAAATCCAGTCTGACCTGAACCTGCTTTCGGGCCAGGGCATGAAGCTGGTTGTCTTACTTGAAGACAAGACCTTTGTCAGTGACAAACCTACTCCACCCTACCTTTGGAATGACTACACCATTCCTACTCGAAATGGTGGTGGCTACATTGCCAAACGCTGGGATCCCTATGTGGTACGCCGCATGAAGGCACTGGTACAGAAACTGGGCGAACGCTTTGATAAGCACCCCAACTTTGAAGGGATTGCCTTTCAGGAAAGCTCTTTGAGTATTTCCGATTTCAATCAAAAGCTATACGGCTACAATGCCACCACGTATCGTGACTCCATCATTGAGGTATTGAAATCGGCCCGTGCCAGCTTCCCCAATTCACAGGTGTTCTGGTACATGAACTTCCTGGAAGATCGTCAGGACTACATTGGTGATATCGCCAAGGCCATCCAGCCCTACAATATCGCCATGGGTGGTCCGGACGTATTGCCCGATGCCTGGACTTTGCAGACTCATTGCTACCCGTACTACGATCAATTCAAGGGAAAAATGACACTGTTCAACTCCATGCAATATGACAGTTACGATCATGCGCACAAGGATACTTCTTACCCGACCAAGTACTGGACCATGGGTGAAATGTTCCGCTTCGCACGGGATCAACTGCATACCAGTTATCTGTTTTGGAACCGCAAGACCGCTCGTATACCGTCCGATTCCTATAACTGGCTGGATGCGCTCAATGTAATTGAACGAAACCCCCGCTTCAATCAATAAGCAAGATAAAAAAAGGGCCTCTGATGAGGCCCTTTTTTCCCTTGCGGTTACCCTAAACCATACTACGGTGCACAGATAGTACTCGTTGGATCAAACGAACCTGAAGCGGGTGCGCGGCTCTGCCCCACCAGAATCGTCATGCCACCTGGCTTTTCGAGATTGAATGTCATATTCGCACTGCAGCTCATATCAAACTCAAAGCCATCATCCCAGCTTTTTGCCGTTCTCAAATTGAAATCAATTTTCCGGGCACTACTGTTATCCACTACATCATTGGATTCCAATGATACCCTTGTAACATTGGCAAAGGCCCGGTCTGCGTCAATTTCACCAATGAACTTGGCGAATGATCCACCACCCATCCAGATGAATACGGCGCGATCAACACCCGGGTCAAATGACGGCATACCACAGTCACCACCCACATTGGGCACAGGATCGGGGACAGGTGTGGGTGTACCGCCACCACCACCCGTATTACCACCTGTACCGCTAAAGGAAGCCACCTGGATACCCGCACCTTCGGTAACCCGGTAAATCTTGTTGGCATTCACATTGCTGTACTGTTCCACCAGTCCACTGGGCCATTCCACCATGAGATCCACCCGGTTGTTACCCGCCAGGCCGAAATGGATTCGTTGATGATTTTGCGACCAGCGGTGATGCCCGCCATTTTGTTCGCGCAACTGGGTCACACCACCCGTGGTGGCATAGATTTTTGCTCCCACGGCATCCCGGTTGGAACGGGTACCCACCAGATCCAGTTGAACCCAGTTACCCGCTCCCTGTGTCGTATTTCGGAACAGTTCATCGGGGCCACCGTTGATATGATGGGGACGCATGTTAAGCCCATTGGTAACGACAAAATCCAGACGGCCATCCAGATCGTAGTCCGCCATCACTACACTGTCGCTGGTTCCTGCCTGATCGGCTACGGCAGAGCCAACCACGCCGCGCGCGCCACCGGCATTGGCCACCAGCACAAAGCTTCCATCACCACGGTTTTCATACAGGCGGTTTTCCAGGTTCTGCACACCACCCCGGCAAGCCAGGTAGAGATCCAGATCCATGTCGTTATCGAAGTCGCCGGCTACGCCACTGATACAGGAAATCCGCCCATCCAGCTTCGCTTGCTTGGTTTTATCCTTGTACCCGCCGGATTCATTGGAAAGCAACACGGCTTCCATGGGGCGGTCGATCCCCATGATGC
>CBDUNQ010000343.1:0-3452 GCA_965368625.1 uncultured Gammaproteobacteria bacterium | reverse complement strand
GGCAAATGCTGGTAAACCTCACAGGCAATGCCATCAAATTCACCGAACAGGGAGAGGTTATTCTCTCTGTACAGCCCATAAACGAAACGGACGAGACCAAAACCTTCCGTATTGAAGTAAAGGATACCGGGCCGGGAATCCCCAAAAACGAATTGCAACATATTTTCGATTCCTTTTCACAAAGCAGGGCATCCCCCAATTGCGCCGGCGGTACCGGCCTGGGATTGACCATATCCAAGCAATTGGCTGAATTGATGGGCGGCGAAATCGGCGTGGAAAGCGATACAGGCATGGGCGCCTTATTCTGGTTTACCGTGTGCCTGAAAAAATCGGATAGCTGCAGTGACGTACAGCCATCTTCTGCGGATATAGCGCAACTGCAAAAACGCCGGATACTCCTGGTAGACAGCAACCAGACCAATCGTGAAAAAATGCAGCTTGAGCTGGAGCACCAGGGCATCGATCATCGTAGTGTCAACGATGCAAATCAAGCCATGCTCTTGATCAATGAAGCTTCGCGCGCACAACAAGGCTTTGACCTGGTGATCATTGACCAGCATTTGTCGGGAATAGACGGTCTCCAGCTGGCGGCCCTCATACGCGCAAACCCGGCACTCGCTCAGGTACATCTTGTGTTACTTACCCATGTCCGTGATGAAATCAGTGACACTACACTCCAGGAATTGAAATTCGATGGCTTGCTGAGCAAACCCATACGCCAGGCGAAACTCTGGAAAACACTCAGCTGTGCATTATTGGGTGCTGATTCCCCCAGTTGCTGCACAACAAGTGAAAGCCCCTGCCCTGAATCCACAGAAGCGTTCACAGCCACGGTATTGCTCGCCGAAGACAACCCCGTCAACCGTGAAGTGGCGCTGGGTATGCTGCAAGGCCTTGGCTGTAAAGTGGACATCGCAGTCAATGGTGTCGAGGCCGTGGAAGCGGTAACCGCTCGAGATTATGATCTGATCTTGATGGATTGTCAGATGCCGCAAATGGATGGTTTCGAGGCCACCCGCAGGATTCGCGACCGCGAAGGTAGCACTGATCGCCTGCCGATTATCGCCGTCACTGCCAATGCCATCGATGGCGACCGTGAAATCTGCCTGAAGGCCGGCATGGATGATTATCTGAGTAAGCCGTATACCAAACAGGAACTGAAGGGAATCCTTGAACGCTGGGTCAATGCGGAACAAGCTGGCATACCCAGCCTGGCTGATGAATCGCAGCCCGCAACGACGGTCGGGGAAACGCTGGATCCTTCTCCCCTTGAGGAAATTCGTGGCTTGCAGCAACCAGGATTACTGCTGAGCATAATCAATCTCTACATGGAAGATGCAACACAGCGTATTTCAAAGATGGAAACCTCGATTCAAGCCGGTGATGCGGAAGGCTTGCGCCGCGAATCACATGCCCTGAAATCGGGTAGCGCCAATGTTGGTGCCGGAGTGTTTGCAAATCTTTGCAAACAGCTGGAAAGCATGGGCCGGGATGAGAAGCTCGAGGAAGCACACACTGTGTTCGCCATTCTGCAGCAAGAACATGAACGGGTTCGTGCAGCATTACAACTGGAAATCAGTAAAGAAAAGGGCTGCTGCGAAGCCGTTTCCACATGACCCTGACCACCCTGCACTGGCAGTCTTATTACAGCAAACAGGAAGGCCGGTGCCGATCTCAAATGAATTCTACACAACATCCGGCAAAGTGGTGGATGCTCAATCAATCCGAGTCATTGCGCACCAGTTGGTCGATGGCATCCTTCACATTGACCACGGAAAAGGGTTTTACGATATAAGCGTTGGCACCCATCTGTGCGGCACGTTGCATATCTTCAGGGTAGTCATGACCACTGACCATTACGATAAGTACCCTGGGGTCCAACTGGCGGATCATGGTAAGCGCATGCCAACCGTCTTTCACCGGCATATCGATGTCAATGAAAAGGATCTCCGGCTTGATTTCTTCATAGCGGCGTATGGCATCCTCGCCATTTTCCGCTTCATGAAATTGGCTAAAGCCCAGTTTGCGCAATATGGCCTTGAGAAGTTCGCGCATCAATAGCACGTCATCGGCAATCAGTGCCTTACAGGCTTTCCGCTCAGATTCAGTGAACATAGACGGCTTCATGGGTTTGGTATACCACGATAAGCCACTGGGTTCCATATGGTGCCCGGGGCCGGAATCGAACCGGCACGGTGTTGCCACCGAGGGATTTTAAGTCCCTTGCGTCTACCAATTTCGCCACCCGGGCAAGGACAGGAGCAGCATTGTAACGGGCCATGTAAGGCAAGGGAAATGATGCGGGTATATGGAGGCCGAGCCCGGAGTCGAACCGAGGTACACGGATTTGCAATCCGCTGCATAGCCACTCTGCCACCCGGCCATATACGATTGGTGCAATTCCAAATCATGCAATTGATGGAATTGTATGATCACACTGCCAAATGTGAAAAAAAGCCCCGGCTTGTACCGAGGCTTTACGTATGGAGCGGGACACGAGATTCGAACTCGCGACCCCAACCTTGGCAAGGTTGTGCTCTACCAGCTGAGCTATTCCCGCCTACTTGCGAAGCCCGCTATTCTAATACGGAACCCATCAAAGTCAAGCAGCTTTATCCTTGATTTGCGGGTGGATCCGCCGCCAGCAAGGGCCAGGCCGCACGCAAATAGACCACCATGGACCAGAGGGTCAGCAGGGCCGCCACGTACAACAGCAACACCCCCAGTTCCTGGGTCGGTATCGGACCCATGGGGTCCCGGTAGAGAAGCATTATGATGGAAATCATCTGCACGGTGGTTTTTATTTTGCCGATGAATGACACCGCCACGTGGGCCCGCTCACCCAGCTCCGCCATCCATTCACGCAAGGCGGAAATGGCAATTTCACGACCGATGATGACCACGGCGGGTATGGCGAAGGCAACCGTGGGATTTTCCTGTACCAAAAGTACCAGTGCCGCGGCCACCATGAGCTTATCGGCCACGGGATCGAGAAAGGCGCCAAAGGGGGACATCTGCCCGAGGCGGCGCGCCAGATAGCCATCGAGCCAATCGGTAATGGCGGCAAGACCGAAAACCACCGCCGTGGCCAGGTGATTCCAGCTGACGGGAAGATAGAACAGCAGCATGAACACCGGGATCAGCAGTATTCGAAACAGCGTCAGGTAATTAGGTATGTTCAAAGGCATGTATTCTAGTCCTGATGAAAGGCATCATAAATCTGCTGAGCCAGGCTGCGGTTGATTCCGTCTACCCGTGCAAGATCATCCACCTGAGCGCGAGCCACTTCTTGCAGCCCGCCAAATTGTTGTAATAAACGTTGACGACGTTTGGGCCCCACCCCCGGAATACCTTCCAGCGGAGAAGTCTTGCGCACCCTGGACCGGCGCTGCCGGTGCCCGGTAATGGCGAACCGGTGCGCCTCATCCCGAATCTGCTGTATCAGATGCAGG
>CBDUNQ010000342.1:0-3463 GCA_965368625.1 uncultured Gammaproteobacteria bacterium | reverse complement strand
AAGGCCGAAGTGCAGTTGCTATCGGTCACGGACAAGGAGCTGCAGCAGCTGAAAGTCAGCCTGGGTTCGCCACAGTCCTTTCAAAATGCCGGTCTTGACCGTCCCGCATTTCTCACCAAATTCCGCTTTAATCCGGTTCGCCGGGCGGATGGCTCGGCGGTAATCGAGGTCAGCAGCCGCGAATCCATCCGTGAACCCTTCCTGGATTTCCTTCTGGAAGTGGTATGGCAAGCTGATGCGTGAATATACGGTCCTGGTGGATCCACCGGTGACCATGCCGGCGCCTGCCCCGGTTACCCAGGCACCCGTACGCAGTCGTGCTCCGGTGACAACCCCTGCACCCCCGGTACGTACGGTTACACCTGCTCCCCGCAGTGCTCCCGTGGCGGCCAGTGATGTAGGTACGGTGCGTGGCAACGAATATGGGCCCACGGGGCGCAATGACACCCTGTGGGACATTGCCGCCAAGGTTCGCCCCGACGAGGGTGTCAGCATGGAGCAAACCATGCTGGGCCTGTTGAATGCCAACCCCGAAGCCTTCTTCCGTCACAACATCAATAATCTCAAGGCCGGCTATGTGCTGCGGGTACCCGATCGCAGTGAACTGGTGGCCATTTCCCAGACGGATGCCCGTGCGGAAACCCGTCTGCAGAATCAAGAGTGGCGCGAGGGCCGCACCCGGCCAACGGCCACGGCTGGCCGCACCCCGGCCAGCACGGCTGTGGCTTCGGAGGCTCCCGCCAAGCTGGAACTCACCGCGCCGGATGAAACCCCGGTAGCGGGCAGTGGCGCAACGGCTGGTGCGGGCGAAAGCCTTGGCGCACTGCGCAAGGAATTGGTGTTGGCCACGGAAGCCACGGAAGTGCAGCGCCGTCAAACTGAAGAAATGGAAGCCCGGCTCAAGGCGCTGGAAGAACAAATTACCAAGATGCAACGTCTGATCGAGCTCAAGGATGACCAGCTGGCCATCCTCAGCGGACAGGTGGGTGAAGCTACGGTGGATACTCCGGTGGCAGCAGAAACACCGGCCGCGGAGGAGTCCGGGGAAATGCCGCAGCCGTCTGAAACCACGGTTGTACCGGAAGAGGAAACCGGTGAAGCACCCGTGCCGGAGGTTGCTGAGGAAGCAGAACAGCCCGTAGATGCGGAACAGGTGGCGCAGGCGCCTCAGGTTGAAGCGCCTGAGGAAGTGATCATGGATGAAGTGATCATGGAAGAGGTGATCGAAAGCAAACCCTTTGAAGAATCCCAGACCCTGCTGGATCGCATCATGGCCAACCCCCTGTACCTGGGCGCCGGTGCACTGGCCCTGGCCCTGTTGGTATGGCTGGGTGTGCGGCGTCGCTCGGGAGAACCGGAGTTTCAGGAAAGCATTCTGCAGGAGCGGGAAGCACGTCCAACCCGTGCCTCCGCCCCGGAAGTGGCCAGTGCCGCCGTGGGGGCCAGTGCGGCCGCAGTAACTTCAAAAACCGCTGAAGCGGAATCATCCCTGCTGAGTGAATTTGCCACTTCCGATCTTGGATCCATTCAAAATCAGAGTGAAGCGGATCCCCTGGCCGAGGCGGATGTATATCTGGCATACGGCCGCTATCAGCAGGCGGAGGAATTGATCCGCGGTGGTCTGTCTGCGGAGCCGGAGCGCGAAGACCTCAACCTCAAATTACTGGAAATCTATGCGGCCGCACAGAACCGTTCCGGCTTTGATGCCCACGCGCAAACGCTGCGTGAAGGGGTGGAAACGGATTCCCCTCTGTGGGAAAAGGTGGCGGAAATGGGCCGCGACCTGAGCCCGGACAATCCCTTGTACCAGCCGGGTGGCGGTGGCGCCAGTGCCGCTGTGGCGGCAGCCACCGGCAATGATCTTGATTTTGATATGGACCTGGGGTCTTCCGCGAACACTGGCGAAGATTTCACCAGCCAGGAAGCTCCACTGGACAGCATGGATCTGGGTGAAGACCTGTCTTCTGATCTGGGATTGCCGGATCTGGATGCCGACAGCGGTATGGATACCAAACCGCCAGCCGCCGAAGAAAGCAATGACCTCGAATTCGATCTTGGAGATCTGAATCTCGACAACGAGCTTGATGATCTGGAAGACCTGGCGGCACAACCGGAGGTCGAAGAGGAAACCGGCGACGGGGTTCTTTCCGGCCTCGACGAAGTGGCCACCAAGCTGGATCTGGCGCGGGCGTATATCGACATGGGCGATCCCGATGGTGCCCGCAGCATTCTTGATGAAGTAATGGAAGAAGGGAACGCCGCACAGAAAGACGAAGCCCAGGGTTTACTCGGGCAACTCTGATTTCCCAACACCCGCAATAAAAAAGGCCCGCGTACACCGGGCCTTTTTTATTGCGGTAACAGTCCCTACGGCTTTCCAGTCTGCGCTGGAGCCAGTACCCTTGTGGGGTGCACCCGCTTATTCAACTGCAAACGGTATTGATTTTTATTCTCCTGGTGGCACTGGGAGATACCTCCGGTCTGTGGCTCGGTGGTTTCCTGCTGTTGCTCGCATACACCTGGTCGGGGTTTCGAACGATACGCAGCCTGACCCGTGTGGTGGTTCGCATGCGCTGGCTATTGCTTTCTATTTTCATCCTCTATGGCTGGTGGACGCCGGGTACGCCACTGCTGCCCTTGTGGGAACCGTTTTCACCCAGTCGCGAAGGGGTTCAGCATGGAATCCTGCGCCTGTTGGTCCTGCTTGCCATTGCCACTGCGGTACACTGGCTGATGAATACCTGTGAACGGGGACGTCTGCTGGCGGCGATCCTGGCGCTGACCACGCCCCTGCAGCGCCTTGGATTTCCTCATGAACGTTTTGCCATCCGCCTGTTGCTCACCCTGGAGGCGGTGCCACGGGTGCAATCGCTGGTAGCCGAGGCGATGAACAGGCAGGATGTGGAGGGTCACACGCTGAACCGGTTTATCGATAGGGTACGCAGTGTGTACCTTGGCGTACTGGAGGCCGCGGCCCATGAACCCCGGCAAGCCCATGTGGTACCCGTGTTGGAAGAGGTGCCGCGATGGCAGTGGGCGATCCCCTCATTGCTGATATTGGTTGGCTGGTTTCACGGCATGGCCCTGGCATGGGTACAATAGGCGCTGGTAATGACATTCCTTATGACAGACTATCGGTTGGAACAGGCACCATGCGCATCGCCCTGGGTATTGAATATGAAGGCACGGGATTCAGTGGCTGGCAGCGGCAGAACCAGGGTGAGCGAACGGTGCAGCAGTGTGTGGAGCAAGCCCTCAGCCGGGTGGCCGATGAAGCCATTACCGTAACCTGTGCCGGGCGTACCGATACCGGGGTCCATGCCACTGCCCAGGTGGTGCACTTTGACACCCATGCGCAGCGCCCGGACCGGGCCTGGATCATGGGAAGCAATGCGCATTTACCGGAAGATATCCGTGTACACTGGGTGCGGGAAGTGGAGGAAAGCTTCCATGCCCGTTTTGA
>CBDUNQ010000341.1:0-3465 GCA_965368625.1 uncultured Gammaproteobacteria bacterium | reverse complement strand
GTATGGCCCAGTCTTCCTGGTAGAGGTCCAGTGGCGGTACCGGTTGCAGCAGGTCCATATTGGCATCGTAAAAGGCGTCCAGTGTACCTACGTCGCGCCAGTAGCGGTCCTGGGTGACACGACCTTCGGTGCCACCGAATGAATGGGCATAGACCTCGTGAGTCTTAATGAGCCTGGGCAATATGTCTTTGCCGAAGTCGTGACTGGAGTTGGGTTCGGCGTGATCACTCTTCAGGGTATCCAGTAATAATTGACTGGAAAAGACATAGATGCCCATGGAAGCAAGGGCATGACCACTATCATGGGGTATGGCTTCCGGCTGGTCCGGCTTTTCATGGAAATCCTGAATACGTTGTTGCTGATCGATCTTTACAACACCAAAGGCACTTGCCTCACTGAGGGGGACTTTCATACAGGCTACGGTGACATCGGCACCATGAGCCTGATGGGCTTCCAGCATGGGGGCATAATCCATTCGATAGATGTGATCCCCGGAAAGGATTACTACCTGATCGGCGCCACTGCGTTCCAGCAGGTATAGGTTCTGGTGTATAGCATCGGCAGTACCCGCGTACCAACGCTCACCGCGGCGCATTTGTGGTGGTATGGGCGTTACATATTCACCCAGTTCCGGATTGAAGATGGACCAGCCATCGCGCAAGTGTTTCTGCAGGGAGTGGGATTTGTACTGGGTCAGCACCAAAATGCGGCGCAGTCCCGAATGCATGCAATTGGTAAGGGTGAAGTCAATGATGCGGTACTTTCCCCCGAATGGCACCGCCGGTTTTGCGCGATCCGTGGTGAGGGGGTGTAGGCGGGAGCCGACACCGCCGGCCAGGATAATCGTCAGGGTTTTTTCAAGCATGGTCATTCTACAGTCTGATGAACCCGCACATTGTAAAGGATTCTCAGCCTTCATGTGTTGATTTGCTGCAAGTGTAGCAGTGGATTCCGGTGGCTGTATCTACGACGTACCCAGGTGGAGGCGAAAATTGGGGTCTGAAACTGGAGTCTGGGACAGGCTCAAGACCCCAGATGCCGCTGCCTCATAAGAGCAGGTCGCGGTATCTGGCGTCTTGACGATGTCCCGGTGAAGGGGTAAAGGCAAAAAAAACAGGGCAGGACAGGTCAGCCGCGGCGCCTGGCCATGGCCAGCATGCCCATGAGTCCGCTACCCAGCAGCCACAGGGAGGCGGGCAACGGCACGGCATTGACGGTAACCGATGTCATGGGTGCGGCAATGATATAGTCCACACCGGCATTGCTGGTGAAATCCCAGATATCCACACCGAACAGCTCGGACGGCTGCCAGCCCACTGGCAGGGCGGCGGCACCATCCGCACCGAAGACATCGGCGGTAAAGGTGAATTCCGCCCCCTGGGTGAACAGGCCACTGAATTCTCCCAGGACTTCGCCACCGCTGACCATCATGACATCAGGACCGGGACCATTGAAATTCAGGGTACTGACGATAATGTTGCTCATATCCACCGTGGCATCGGCAGCACCATTACTGCGATTGGTGAAGGTCATGGTGGCGCCGGTATTGGCATAGCTGGTGGGTAGGGTTTCATAATCACTGTAGGTGCCACCGGGATCACTGTTGATCGCTGAGGCGGGTTGCGCCGTATCGAAGCTTACTTCCCAGAGGAAGTGGGCGCCATGGAGGTTGTAAGCATCCACATTGCCACTCAGGAAGAGTGCTTCCAAATCCCCCTCAAACTGGTAGGTAACGGTGGCCGCATGAAGTGATGTGGCGGTGAGCATGCCCAGTGAAAGGGCTAAACAGGTGGTTTTTATCATGGCTCGTCCTTGTGTAGTTGTATGGATCCGGCGGTTCAGGTGGAACATTCCAATGCACCTGAAGAAACCAAGCAAGTATTGATCCAAAGTTGTTATTTACTTATACAACAGGCGCTTATAAAGAAACAACGGGTTGGGGTTCAAGCCAAATGTAAGGTTTCCCGAACGCTTTCCCCTACGCCATAACCAGATGATAAATCAGAATCAGGTTGAGAAGAAGCAGGATAATGGCCGTGCCTCGCCAAAAGCCAAGGGGGTTACGTTCCAGCAGGGGGGTGAATTCGGTCTTGATCAATGCCGGATTGGGCTGAGAAAGGTCGCTCAGGAATTCCGACATGGCTTCATAGCGCTTGTTCGGTGTAATACTGAGGGCCTTTTCCAGGGCGCTGTCCATCCAGGCCGGCACGTCGGGGTTATGCTGCAGTGCGGAGACATAGCGTACGCGCTTGAGGGTGCGCGTCTGCAGGGCGCCACCGTAGGGGTGTTTGCCGGTAAGCATTTCATAGGCGATGACCGCCAGGGAATAGAGGTCTGAACGATTGGTACCGGCGTAACCCTGCAGATATTCCGGGGCGGTGTATTCACGTGTACCCAGCAGATTATCCCGTTCCAGTGGGGTGGTGATTTCCTGTATGCCGGCAATTTTGGTGGAACCGAAATCGATGATTTTCACCGTGCCGTGACTGTCTATGATGATGTTTTCCGGTTTCAGGTCCTGATGCAGCATTTCCTGGCGGTGAAAGGCACGCAGGCCGGCGGCGAGCTGACGCAGGATTTCCCGTACCTCTTCCAGAGAAGGTTCCGGATGATCATGCATCCACTGGCGCAGCGTCGGGCCTTCCACATATTCGGTTACATAGTAGAGGCACTGGCGCGGACGTGTGGATTCCTTGATGTGCAGGGTATGATTGCTTTGAATGCGGCGGCCCGCCCATTCCTCGTGCAGAAACTGATCAATGTAGTGTGGATCATCTTCATAGTTTACCGAAGGGGTTTTCAATACCACCTTTTCACCGCTTGCCTGATCCAGGGCCAGATAGACCTGGGTGCGGCTGCTGGCATGCAGTTCACGCAGGATCTGGTAGCCATCCAGGATCATATTGGCTTCCAAGGGGGGTGGAAAGGGTAGCTCGGTAAGGCTGCGATAGACTTCATTTTCACTCTGGCTGGGGAGTGCATCCACCATGAGAATCTGACAGCTGGCATTGTCATCACTGCCCTGGTGCAGCGCATATTCCACAATCTGCCGGGCAATGTGCTCCGGTTCTCTGTTGGAATCCACCAGAAAGCGCTTCACGTGTTTGTCATCCATGAAGTCATGCACGCCATCGGTGCTGAGCAGGTAGCAATCGCCTTTTTCCACGGGCAACTTACGGTAATCAATGTCCATGGTAAGTTCGATCCCCATGGCACGATTCAGATAATTCTTGTCACTGCCCACATACACTCGGTGGTCATGGGTAAGCAATTCCAGCTCACCCTTACGCAGGCGGTAGATACGGGTATCCCCCACATGAAAGAGATGTGCGGTGGTGGATTTGATCACCAGGGCGCTGAGAGTGGTGACCAGCCCCTTGGGGGTGCCATATTGCTGGTGTCCCTGGCTATACAGCCAGCGATTGAGGGCAGAAAGAATCTTGCCGCCGGAAGTGTGTACCGTCC
>CBDUNQ010000340.1:0-3489 GCA_965368625.1 uncultured Gammaproteobacteria bacterium | reverse complement strand
CATGGCGGTAGTGGTGGGGGTCATTGTATCGGCCCTGGTGTTCGCCTGGGAACATGCCAAGCATATCCATGTAAAGGGCTATGATGACGAGAATGGATCGCGGGTCTATGAATTGAATGGTCCACTGTTTTTCGGTTCCGTGAAAAACTTCCGTGACCTTTTTGACCCGGATAAAGACCCGGATGATGTGATTCTGGAGTTTCAGAATTCCCGGGTTGCCGATCATTCGGCCATCGAAGCCATCGATTCCCTGGCGGAACGCTATATCAAAGCAGGCAAGAAACTGCATTTGCGGCATCTCAGTCCCGAGTGTCGCATCCTGCTGAAAAAGGCGGGCAATCTGGTGGAAGTGAATGTGCTGGAAGATCCCAACTATCATGTAGCCGATGATCAGCTCGCCTAGCGCCTTGTAGAGCCAGGTAGGGGAATACCCTGTCTGTTCCGCAACGCTTTGCGGGTTTTCGGCGAGTTACCATTCAGTTGCATTCATCCAGGCGGGCATTGCCTGAGTGTGCCGTTTGGATCATAGTAGTCCGCGTACTGATTCCGCAACGGGATGTGACCATGAACCCTCTGCGCTGTTTTTCCCGTCTATCGTTTTTTCTCTTGACGCTGGGTAGCGTACTGCTGGTCACGGCCTGCACCCCCCTATCCGTTTATGATCAACAGGCAAAACGCCATCGGCCTTTTCAGGGGGGCACACTGGTATTGCACCAGGACATGGTATTCCCGGCGGGACGCACGCGGATTTATCTACAGGCGGGTTCCCCGGGGCCGGGTGTCAATGAATTTCAGCCTCATTGCCAGTTGGAAATCAATACCCTTGCACCAGTGCCACAAAGGGTAGTGGCAGACCATTTCACCATTACCGGTATTTCCACCCGCAGTGACCGGATGGTGGAGGCCCGCGCCCTACAACTGGCAGCCACTGCCGGCTTGAGCGCCGTTGGGGCTTTCTTTGCCAATGGCGACAGCGGTGAAAGCCGGCAAATGGAGGCCTATCTGTTTCATCTGCACTCGGATTCCCAACCGGATGTTCGGCTCTTGTTGTGCGGTGGCGCATTTGACGACCCGGGTCGTGCGCGGCGTCCCAGCGTACAGGAAATGATGGCCGCCCTGGGGAAGGTAGCCACGCTGATACTGGAATAAGCTGGTTGTCAGCAGGGGAATAACCCTATTGATCACTATTGCCGGCAAGGCATAACCAGGGTAGGGCGGCTCCGCATCAAGGATATACTCACGTCTTGTGTGTTTTCGAAAAGGTTTGTATCCCCCCTGTTTTGTATATCCACACCTGCGGGAAGGTGCACGCTCGCCACCCGGGTTTTCCTGTCTATACTCTCAGTGCCTGTGGTCAGGCCATGGGATGATTTTCGAAGTGTATCGGTCTGGCCATTGTTCACATCTAAGGAGAGATGTTATGAAATACAGTTTGTTTTCAGGCCGGTTAACGCTTTGCATCCTTGCCAGTACCATGGCCGCTGCCGTTCAGGCGGCTATGATCCCGTTGGATTTACGGGGCCCCGCTGGCAGTGGCTTGCTGCCCGGAAATGAAAACCCGGTCGTGGCCAGTGGTGGCACTGGTGGTGAAGGTTCCGCAGGTATTCGGTTTGATTCGGTCACCAATATTCTCAGTATTGATATTGCCTGGGGTTCGATCAATGGCTTTACCGATTTGAGTAGCCCGGTCACCGGAGCCCACATTCATGGCCCGGCAGACCAGAGTGCAAATGCCGGTGTACTGTATGCCTTTCATACGCTGCCTGGATTCGATGCCTCGGCAAGTGCAGGCGGGTTCAGCGGTAACCTTGCGATCGATCCCACTGATGTGAATAGCCTGCTGACGGGGTTTACCTATATCAATATTCATACGGAATCGAATCCTGGCGGTGAGGCGCGCGGGCAACTGGTGGTTCCCAATCTGTCCGAAATACCATTGCCTTCGACGCTGTGGTTGCTGGGTAGTGGCTTGCTTGCGCTGGCCGGCCTGCGGCGAACCAGCCATCACCCAAGAAGGTAGACCGTAGTCACTATGGTTAATGGTAGAGAATGAATGGCAGAAGCCATTACCCGGGAATCATTGATGAGGGACTCAGGGGCAGCGTGATACAGAGGGCCACTTCGGGTGGGTTGTGGCGGTTTTCTGCGTGGATCTCGCCTCCCAGGTGCTCTACGATCAGGCGCGCCACATAGAGTCCCATACCCAGATGGGTAGTTTGGGTGCCAGGGGCTGTAGTCGCCTCCCTGCGGCTGACCATGGAATCAAACAGGGTGGCCAGCAGGGTGCGATCCAGGGGCTTGCCCGGATTACGGATTTCCAGTTGGATCCATGGTGCCCGGCTATCCAGGTCAAGGTGGATGGTGCCTCCCGCCGGAGTGAAATCCACGGCATTGTCCACGAGTTTGTCCAGTAACTGTTCCAGGCGAAAGTCATTGGCTTGCAGGTAAACCGGATTGTCCGGTGTGTGCAGGTGGAAACGATGATCGGGATACTGCATCGCACAGCTTTCCCGGTAATTTTCCAGCAAAGGAACCAGTGACACCCGTGACTGTTCTTCCTGACGCAGGGCTTCTTCCAGGTTGGCCGCTTCGGTAAGGGCCTGGACAATGGCGCCAATGCGTTGCACACCGCGCTGGGCACTGCTTACATAGGGTTGGTGTGCAGCGGCTTCAGGATCCGCTGCCAGATTCTGCAGGGAGGTGCTGATGACATTGAGTGGATTATTGATTTCATGACGCAACAGGCGCGGCAATTGCTCCAGAAAACGGGTATAACGCGACAGCCGTTGCAACAGGCCACTGATGGTGCGTGACAGTTCTCCGAATTCATCGGCGGCGCCCTGGTCGCTGGCCAGTTGGGTATGCAAAACCCGCCCATGGCGGTCGATGGCGGCATGGGCTTCGCGGCTGAGTCGGCGCATCCGCAGAGCAAGCCGGGAGGCATACCACATCAGGCTGGCGATGATGATGCCCAGCACCAGTAGCGTGATGCCACCCATGCGCTCCAGGGTATGCCGCTGCAGACTGAGAATATCGGCCGTGCTCTGTTCCACCAGTACCGCACCCTGTACCACTTCCTTGCTGATAATGGGGTGAGTGGCCATGATCATGGTGCCTTCACCATCCAGGGTATCGCGATGTTCCACAGCGGCTTCCCCCTGCAGGGCGCGCAGTACGGAGGGTTCCTGGCGTATGGCGGTTTCCAGATCCTGGTCTTCGCGGTCATAGCCACGCAGGCTGCCCACCTGGGCGCGTACCGTGCCCTGGGGATCGAGAATCCAGATACGTGCCTGGGAGCGTTCCAGGCCTGCGAGAATGCGTTCCAGCTCTGAGGAGCGCAGGCGCAAGGTATTGAGGATTTCAGGGGATTTCCGCTGGTTGGTGCGATGGGTGGCTGCCAGGGTGCGCATCTGCACGTCATCCACATCCAGCACACGGAAACTCAGTTGTTGTGCTTGCGCGAGCAACGCAAGAGGCAAGCGCAGTTCC
>CBDUNQ010000339.1:0-3495 GCA_965368625.1 uncultured Gammaproteobacteria bacterium | reverse complement strand
TTCGCGTGGCAATGAGCGACTGGTGGGCATCGCGTAAAATGACATCGGTGATCTGTACCTGAGACATAGTTGCCTTCATAGGATCCGTGTTATCCGCTTGATAAAATCACAGGCCGGAATGAGCAGCGACAGCCGCACTCAAAACAGCTGCCAGTTCGCGCGTAGGGCGACTCGTAGTGTAGCCTGTCAATTCGGGATGATCTTCCACAAAACCCGTATCAAAGCGGGCATTCTGAAAATCTTCCACCTTGAGTAATTCAAGATAGTAGGGAATGGTGGTCTTCACCCCGTATACCCCCATATCCTGCAGCGCGCGTCGTGCCCGTTGCAGCGCATCGGGCCACTCCAATGCCCAGACAATGAGTTTCGCACACATGGAGTCATAATAGGGTGGAATGGTGTAGCCGGTATAGATAGCGGCGTCGGTGCGCACACCGGGCCCTCCCGGGGCGAAATAACGGGTGATGCGTCCAAAGCTGGGTAGAAAATCATTTTTTGGATCTTCCGCATTAATGCGGAATTCGATCGCAAAACCTCTGCGCTGTATCTCTTCCTGGCGGTAACGCAGGGCTTGTCCATCCGCAATGCGAAATTGTTCCTGAACAATATCGATGCCGGTGATGGTTTCACTGATCGTGTGCTCCACCTGAAGGCGGGTATTCATTTCCATGAAGTAGAAGTGGTCATCGGCATCCATGAGAAACTCCACCGTGCCGGCATTCTGATAACCAACGGCGGTGGCGGCCTGAATCGCATACTGTCCAAGACGTTGTCGCTGTTCTTCATTGAGTTGCGGGGAAGGGGCGATTTCCACCAATTTCTGGTGCCGGCGCTGAATCGAGCAATCCCGCTCAAAGAGATGAATTACCTGGCCATGATGGTCGGCCAGAATCTGCACTTCAATATGACGGGGGCGCACAATGCATTTTTCCATAAAGACATTGGCACTGCCGAAGGCCTTGGTGGCTTCGGAAATCACCCGTTCATAATTGCGCCTGAGGTCAGCGGCATGATTGCAGCGGCGGATGCCGCGGCCACCACCACCGGAGGTGGCCTTAAGCATTACCGGGTAACCCAGCTGCTCAGCCATGTCCAGGGCCTGTTCCAGGCTTGCCAGATTGTCATCGGTGCCGGGAATCACCGGAACTCCGGCTTGCTGCATGGCGCGCCGTGCTTCCGTCTTGTCCCCCATGCGGCGAATAACCTGGGCACTGGGACCAATGAAACGGATGCCTCTGCGTCGGCAGATTTCCGCCAGCAGGGGGTTTTCCGAAAGGAAACCGTATCCGGGGTGCAGGGCATCGCAACCACTGGCCACGGCAAGATTCACGATACGGTGGGCATTGAGATATCCGGCAACGGATTCAGGACCGATGTTATAGGCTTCATCGGCCTTTTTGACATGCAGGGCATGACAATCGGCGTCCGCATAGATGGCTGCGGAGGTAATACCGGCCTCGGCGCAGGCGCGAACCAGTCGAACGGCGATCTCACCCCGGTTTGCGATCAGGATCTTCTTGATCAAATTGGAAATTCCATTGTGACTGAAGTGAAACCCCTCGCTTTTGAATCACTCGGAGCCCGCCTGTGGACTGTCCAGGAAATCCCTTCTTACCCATCTCTGCCCGGAGTGTCAACGGCTTACCGGAAACTACACCGGGAATCAGGGAATTTTTCTATAGTTTTCTTTGACATCCATGCATCTCGCAGGATAAGATTCGCGTCTTATGTTACATCGACTTCCGGATCGGGTTGAGCCGTGGATTCTTGCGGAGGCGGGCCGGGAATTCTCCGGTGGTATTGGTCTGGCCAAAATGCCCAGGCTGATGGATGCCCTGGCGGATTCACAGGGTGAAATCCAGGTTGAAATTCACTTTGATCGGGATGAGATTGGCACGCGTTACATGGCCGGTCGCATTACCGGCGAACTGATGCTGGTCTGCCAACGTTGCCTGAAGCCCGTGGAACATGAAATAGACACGGAGTTTCGGCTCGCACTGGTGCATGATGAGGAGCAGGGTAAGCGACTGCCCAGCCACTACGAGCCGCTGATGATCGCCCCCGGGCCCATGCCGCTCTCCGAGCTCATGGAAGATGAGGTATTACTGGCGCTGCCCATAGTGGCTATGCACCAGTCACCCCATCCCTGCGCGGAGTCGAAATCACCGGATCCTAGGCCACAGGGGGAAACGCGGGAAAACCCGTTTGCCGTTTTGGCACAATTGAAACGTGAGTAGAATGTTTTTTCAGGAGTAACTGTTATGGCTGTTCAACAAAATCGCAAATCCCCCTCCAAGCGCGGCATGCGTCGCTCCCATGACAGCCTTACCGGTGCTGCCTTGTCAGTGGAGCCTACCACGGGTGAAACCCACTTGCGTCACCACATCAGTGCCGACGGTTACTACCGTGGTCGCAAGGTGATCAACAAAGACCTCGATTAGGCCGGAAATGAATTACCAGGGGGTCGCGGCGACTTGCGTCGCGACCCCCTGTCATTTCTCAACCAAGTGTCTTTACATCAACCACATGCTGGTTCTTCCATGAGTGAACAATATACCATCGCCCTGGATGCGATGGGCGGTGACCATGGCCCCACAATAGTGGTGCCCGCAGCCATCAAGGCACTCAAGACACGCGCTGACCTCTGTATTCTGCTGGTGGGTGATGAAGAGGTACTGCTTGCCAGCCTGGGTAACGAATTGGCCAGCTTTGGCGAACGCCTGCAAGTGCATCATGCTTCACAGAAGGTGGAAATGGATGACTTGCCATCTCACGCACTGCGTAACAAAAAAGACTCTTCCATGCGGGTGGCGCTGAATCTCGTCAAGGAAGGCAAGGCGCAAGCCTGTGTCAGCGCCGGTAATACGGGTGCCCTCATGGCGACCGCCCGATTTGTCCTGAAAACCCTCACGGGTATCGATCGCCCGGCCATCTGTACCTGCCTGCCTTCCTTGACCGGGGAAACCTGGATGCTGGACCTGGGGGCCAATGTGGACTGCAGTGCGGAACATCTGTGTCAGTTTGCACTCATGGGTTCAGTGCTGGCCAGTGCTGTAGAAGGGATCGAGCGCCCCAGGGTGGGTTTGCTGAATATCGGTGAAGAGGAAATCAAAGGCAACGAACAAGTGAAAAAGGCGGCGCTGTGTCTGGCGAGCAGCGGGCTGAACTACGTGGGATACGTGGAAGGCGACGACATCTACAAAGGTGGTGTGGATGTGGTGGTCTGCGATGGCTTCGTGGGCAATGTAGCCCTGAAAACCAGTGAAGGTCTGGCGAAGATGATTTCCGAATTCATCAAGCGGGAATTCACCCGCAACTGGCTCACCAAGGCGGCCGCCCTGGTGGCGTTACCGGTACTCAAGGCCTTCCGTCGCAGGATTGACCCGCGGCGCTATAATGGCGCCAGTCTACTGGGTTTGCGCGGTATCGTGGTCAAAAGCCATGGCGGTGCCGATGCCCTGGCTTTTGCCAATGCCATTGAAGTGGCGATACTCG
>CBDUNQ010000338.1:0-3497 GCA_965368625.1 uncultured Gammaproteobacteria bacterium | reverse complement strand
TGTTGCGGCAGCGCTTGGATGGGGATCCCTGGCGTTCCCTGGTGCCCCTGTTGCGTTTTGCGCAACAGCAGATCAGGGAGGACAGCCATCCATTGGCCAACTGTGAATTACCGGATGTATTGCCACCGGCGACGGTGGCGTATCGGACCTTCTGGGAAACACTGGTTGCCTGCGTGCTGACCAATAATGGCCAGTGGCGTAAGAAGGTCGCCAGGCAACAGGGCTTTCCCCCGCAGACCGAAGGTGCAGACAAGGCGGAAAAAGCACTGTTCAAGGAACGCAAGGCGTCCATGGTTCAATGGCTGCATGAGGCGATGCAGCGTGCTGAGCTGTTACCGGCGCTGACGGCGGTGCAGCAATTGCCGCCCCATGAATATACCGATGATGAATGGGATACGCTGTTGGCCCTGTTTGATTTTCTGCGCCTTTCCGCTGCCCAGCTGGAACTGGTTTTTCAGGCTCAGGGGCAGGTGGATTTCACCGCTATGGCACAAGGGGCCTTGCAGGCCCTGGGATCGGAAGATGCCCCCACGGACCTGGCCCTGGCCCTGGATTACCGGATACAGCATCTATTGGTGGATGAGTTTCAGGATACTTCCCTGGGGCAGTATGTGTTGCTGGAACGATTGACATCCGGTTGGCAGCCGGGGGATGGTCGCACCCTGTTTGTGGTGGGGGATCCCATGCAATCCATTTATCGCTTTCGGGAAGCGGAAGTGGGTTTATTTCTACGCGCGAGAGCCCAGGGCATCGGCGAGCTGGCGCTGCAAGCCCTGCAACTTACCGTCAATTTCCGTTCCCAGGCCGGGGTGGTGGACTGGGTCAATGCGCATTTTCCACTTATTCTTCCACCACAGGATAAAATGGGCGATGGTGCCATACGCTATGCGGCTTCCCGCGCTTTTCAACCACCTCTGGCGGACCCTGCTGTACGTATCCACCCCTTTTTCGGCCGTCAGGATGGCGCCGAGGCCCAGCAGGTACTGGAGATCATAGAAGCAAGTCGTGCCAATGATGAACATGGCAGCATTGCCATTCTGGTGCGTAATCGCAGCCACCTGCAAAGCATCATTCCCGTATTACGTGGGGCCGGTCTCCGTTACCGTGCACTGGAAATTGAAGCCCTGAGTCAGCGCCCGGTAATCCAGGATTTACTGGCATTGACCCGGGCACTGGAGCATCCCGCGGATCGTATCGCCTGGCTGGCGGTATTGCGTGCCCCCTGGTGCGGGCTTTCCCTGGCTGATCTGCATGTACTCGCCGGTGACCATTCACCGCACACCCTGTTTTCCGCCCTACAGGATAGCGCCCGGATTGCGGCCCTGAGTGAGGCGGCACAAATGATTTTACAGCGTGTCACCCCGGTCTTTCAGGCGGCAGTGCAGGAACGCCACCGTGGTTCCCTGCGACGCAGTATCGAAGGCTGCTGGTGCGCCCTGGGTGGCCCTGGCTGTGTCACCGATGACACCGACCTGGAGGATGCAGAAGTCTATTTCCAGTTGTTGGAGCGCCTGGAATCCAGCGGCATGCTGCTGGATTTGGCCGAGCTGGAGCAGCAGGTGGAAAAACTGTATGCACTTCCCGATGTGCAGGCGGATGAACGCCTGCAACTCATGACCATTCATAAATCCAAGGGGCTTGAGTTTGATACGGTGATCATTCCCGGCCTTGGCCGTCTGCCGCGCAGAGATGACCCTTCCCTGCTCAATTGCATGGAGCGCCAGGATGAAACCGGTCACAGCGATTTATTGTTGGCACCCATACGTGAAGTGGGTGCCAGTGATAATCCCATCGGCAGGCATTTACAGCGTCTGCAGCGTCGCAAGGCCCAGTATGAAGATGGCCGCCTGCTGTATGTGGCGGCCACCCGTGCCAGGCAGCGCTTGCATCTTCTGGGGCATGTGGATGTGCGGGAAGGCGAAACTGGCGCGGAAATCATTGCACCGCGAGCGGAAACCCTGTTGGCTTCTCTATGGCCGGTAGTCGCTGCTGACTATGAACGGGAGTTAGTGCAGCAGGGTGAGCCCGGTCCGGAACGTTTTCCGCAGGGAGGGGTGGAGCAGGGTAGTCAACGCTTACCCGTGGATTGGCGCTGTCCCGATCCTCCCGCTGCACTTGCTTTACAGCTTCAGGAACGACGTGATGAAGAACCGGAAGCGGTGGAGTTCACCTGGGCGGGCGAGTCGGCGCGCCACGTGGGCACGGTGGTGCACCGAATACTGCAGCATTGGGCGGAAGCCGGTCAGCTGTCGGAAAAGCGCATCGCAACACTGGCGCATTATGAATTGCAGCAACTCTGTGTGCCGGGTGATCACCTTGCCGTGGCAGTGGACAAGGTATTGCTTGCACTGGCGCAGGTACAGGCGGATCCCCGTGGTCAATGGATACTGGACCCGGGGCACAGTGAGTGTCGCAATGAATATCCACTGAGTGGCCTGATCCAGGGTCAAGTGGTGCATGTAGTGATGGATCGCACCTTCGTGGATGCACAGGGTACCCGCTGGATCATTGATTATAAAACCGGGAGTCACAGTGGTGGCGGGCGAGAAGCCTTTCTGGATCGCGAGCAGGAACGATATGCCGGACAACTGAACCGTTATGCCCGGCTCCTGCGCCACATGGAAGAAAGGCCGATCCGCCTGGGGCTGTATTTTCCCATGCTTGCCGGCTGGCGGGAGTGGCCATTTGAGGCGTAGCTGGAGACCTCTGGAAGATTGCCGAACGGGATCCGAACTGAATGTATGGAATTACCAGGGAATAATACTGCCATCCACATCAAAGAAACTGCCGGAAGAGGCTGCAGTCAATCCTGCCAGAATGGCACGTAGCTGCTGAACCGAATATTGGCAGCTGATCTCTGCATTGGGGCCTCCCATATCGGTTTTGACCCAGCCGGGATGCAGTATGGCAATCTTGATTCCGCGTGCTTGCAAATCAATGGCGGCACTTTTCATTACCGCATTGAGTGCAGCCTTGGAAGAGCGATACACATAACTGCCACCGGAACCATTGTCATCCATACTGCCCATTTTACTGGTCATTGCTGCCATGGTTTTCAGTTGACTGTCCGCTACGTGATCGACGAAGGCTTCCATTATTTTCATGGGTGCGATGGTATTGATGCGGAAACACTCCAGCCACCTGGCTTCAGAGCAATTTCCGAAAAAAGCATCGTCCTGGCCATAGGTCCCTGCATTGTTGATAAGAAGATCGATGGTTTCACCACGCAGGGAGCTGGCCAAGGCCGCAATGGCGGCATGATCAGTCACATCAAGGGGGTGTACGTGGATGGAGCTATGCCTGGCCGCCAGGGACTGCAGCTCATCGGCATTGCCGGGGTTTCGGCAACAGGCATGGACTTTCCAGTGCTGGTCAGCATACTGGCGAACGAATTCAAGGCCGATGCCACGGTTGCTCCCGGTGATCAGGACGGTATGGGTCATAGGTGGATCCCGGTGATGGAATGAATGAAGCAGAGATAATAGCAAGCCGTTTAT
>CBDUNQ010000337.1:0-3498 GCA_965368625.1 uncultured Gammaproteobacteria bacterium | reverse complement strand
ATTTCCAGGAAAAAAGACAATTAACCCCACCCGTGAACCCATTTCTGTGAATGCCAAAACCACCATTCTGCCGCCCCTGATCCGTATCGAAGACTTTTTACGCCGGCACAATAACCCCGCTGCAGACTGGCTACAGGCACTTTTGCCGCTACAGGAAACCGACCCGGACCGTTTCTGGCAACAGCTCAATTCCACCCGCTTCTGGGGGGGGGCCGGCTCCATTGCCAATGAATCCCTGATGGATAATCCCGGGATAGTGGAGGTACTCTGGAAACAGGAAATCCGCGCCTTTCGCGAAGACCTGATGGAAGTGGCGTCCGTGCTGGAAGCCCGGGGCATGCGCCACCCGGATGTCCAATCCTGGCTGCTGGCCTTTCACAACTGGAATCAGGCGGGCCAGTAGCCATTGAGCCACGACTACACAGACCGCAGTGAGCCCATACATTCAATGGCCACCTCCTGACCTACGCCAGGTTCAGCCCACGAAACAGTACCCGTAAAGAGAACATCCCATGCCTGCACCCGTACCCAAAACCATTCTCATCACCGGCTGCTCTTCCGGCATTGGCCTGTGTGCCGCTCGAACCCTGCAACAACGAGGCTACCGCGTCTTCGCCAGTTGTCGCCGGGAAGAAGATGTACGGCGGCTGCAAGCCGAAGGCTTGACCTGTGTACTCCTGGACCTGCAAAACAGTGACTCCATCGCGAACGCCGTGGATCAGGTTCTGGATGCCTGTGACGGTACCCTCTATGGACTTTTCAACAATGCCGGCTACGGGCAGCCCGGTGCCGTGGAAGACCTTTCACGGGAAGCCATGCGCGCCCAGTTTGAAACCAATGTCTTTGGCACTCTGGAACTGACCAACCGGGTGATTCCCGCCAGGGAACGGGGCGCATCATCCAGAACAGCTCCCTTCTGGGCTATGTGGCCCTGCCCTACCGCGGCGCCTATAACGCCAGCAAATATGCCCTGGAAGGCCTGTATGACACCCTGCGCCTGGAACTCCGGGGCAGTGGCATCGAAGCCATCCTGGTGGAGCCGGGCCCCATTGAAAGCCGCTTCCGTGCCAATGCCTATGCGCAATACCTGGCACACATCAATCCGCACACCAGTGCCCACCGGGAAACCTATGCCGCCATGGTGCACCGGCTCACCAAACCGGGCCCGGCCGCCCCCTTCACCCTGCCGGCGGATGCGGTGGTGAATAAAGTGATCCACGCCCTGGAAAGCCCATCCCCGAAGCCGCGCTACTACGTCACCGTCCCCAGCTATGCCTTCGCCTACCTGAAACGCGTACTCAGCACTCGGGCCATGGACTGGGTGTTGCGCCGGGTTTCCCGCGGCGAGCAACGCCCCCAACCCTGAACCCATTGCCCGCACAGTGGCTCCGGTCACAGATCGAAATGAACTGAAGCCACCTCCCCTATCCATGGCCTACACATGGATTCCCCTTTTTTTAGTATGGATTAAGCTCCTTCTTATCAGGACACCCACCTTAAAACCCTGAACCCCTTATCAAGACACCCACCTTAATAGCGCTCTTATCCAGACACCCATTCTTGCTACTAGGTTGGGTGTCTGGATAAGGGGTTCGTTGTACTAGGTTGGGTGTCCGGATTGCAGTGTCCGGATTGCAGTGTCCGGATTGCAGTGTCCGGATTGCATCCGGATTGTAAAAATGGTTTTACATCCATGGATTATCGCCACAGTTTCCTGGGCAAATTTATGGGTGTCCAGAATTGGGGGGTGGGGTATGAGATTTTAATTAATTGTTTTTATTGATTAAAGTCTCTCTTCACTCTGGCTTTCCTGTGCACTGGGTCATGTGTAATCCTGGCGGAGGAGATTCCTTGGCTTGGTGCCAGCAGGCCCATGCGTTATTGCATCTAAATGAGAATCATTGTATTTTGTATTCCTAATTTTAGTATGCTCAGGTGTTCACTCCATGAAAGCCATTCTTTCCGTATTGCTGTTGCTTGCCTCCCCTGCCCTGTGGGCAGGCCCCGATCTGCAACGTTTGATTCAGTTGGTGGATTATGTGGGCGTGGATTATGCCGGTGCCATTGAAAATGGCGTGGTCATCAGTGCCGAGGAATATGCCGAAATGGTGGATTTCTCTGCCGCCATTTCCGAGCAGATCGGCCGCCTGCCCGCCTCTGACAGCAAGGCATCGCTGGAAAAGGATGCACAAAACCTACAGTCATTGATCCAGGCCAAAGCCGCCCCCCACAGTGTGGCCGCCACTTCCGGAGCCCTGCGTCAGCGTCTGGTGGAAACCTTCAATGTCACGGTAAGCCCGCGTCAGGCGCCGGATATAGCGGCAGGTGCGAGCCTCTATAGTGAAAACTGTGCTGCCTGTCATGGTGCCGAAGGTTTCGGTAATGGCCCGCTGGCCCGTGATATGGAACCCGCCCCCATTGATTTCCATGATACGGAACGTGCCCGTCAGCGTTCCCTGTATAGCCTGTACAGCACCATTTCCCAGGGAGTGGAAGGTACTGCAATGCCGGCCTACTCCCAGCTCAGCGAGAGCGACCGCTGGAATCTGGCCTTCTACGTGGGCAAGTTGCATGTGAACCCCGATACCGCCCTGCAAGGTAAGGCCGCCATGGCCGCACTCAAGCCCCAGGTGCTCAATCTCAATACCCTTACCTCCCTGTCTCCCAGCGAAATCCAGGCCAAATTCGGTGCCGATGCGGAGCATGCCATGGCCTGGCTTCGCACCGAGCCGGCCAGCCTGTTCGAAAATCATTCACCGCTGGCCTTTGCCCGCAGCCGGTTAACAGACAGCATCGCAAGCTATGTAAAAGGCGATAAGGATGGCGCGTACCGGTTGGCCGTGGAAGCCTACCTGGAAGGCTTTGAACTGGTGGAACATGGTATTGATGCCGTGGCACCGGATCTGCGCCTGACCATCGAGGGTAGCATGACCCAACTGCGTACCGGCTATCGCAATGCCGAACCCGCTGCCCTGCAGCAGCAGCGCACCGATGAAATCTTCACTCTGCTGGATCAGGCTCAGGCGCGCATGGATGGCACTTCCCTGTCCGGTACTTCCGCTTTTGCCAGCTCTTTCTTCATTCTGCTGCGTGAAGGCCTCGAAGCGCTGCTAGTCGTGGCCGCGCTGGCGGCCTTCCTCATCAAGACGGAACGTCGCGATGGCCTGTTTTATCTGCACATCGGCTGGATCGGTGCGTTGAGCATGGGGGTTTTCACCTGGTACCTGGCCAGCCATGTCATCAGCATTGGTGGCGCCCAACGGGAAATCACCGAAGGCATTGCCGCCGTGGTGGCGGCCATCATGCTCTTCTATGTGGGATTCTGGCTGCATAACAAGACCCATGCACAACAATGGCAACGCTTTATTGAAGGCAGTGTGAAAAAGGCCCTGAGTACCGGCACACTGTGGGCACTGGCCGGCCTGTCCTTCATTGCGGTATACCGTGAAGTGTTTGAAACCATTCTGTTTTACCAGGCCTTGTGGTTACAGGTGGATA
>CBDUNQ010000336.1:0-3505 GCA_965368625.1 uncultured Gammaproteobacteria bacterium | reverse complement strand
GCCTTGACCCGAAGGGTAAGGTACGCATAGTGAACCCCAAAGGGGTTCTTTGCACCCGAAGCGACGCGGCAATCTCCTTCGGTTGGCAGTGCGCACTCAAGAAAGCAGGTGCCGGATTCAGGAGATTGCTTCACTACGTTCGCACTGACGGTGATTAGTAAATGACGGTGCTTAGTAATGGTTCAAATATCCAGCATCAGCTTCAGGGGTTTGCGCATACCCGCAATCTTGCAGGCTTGCTGGCCATAACCATAGGGGAACAGGGAATAAAGAAATTTCCGCGTGGCTTTTTCCTTGCCCAGTGTTTCCCGTAATTCCTTCAGGGCATGGCGTGCTTCTGGCACCGTTTGCCGATCATCAAAGTAACGGCGAATGAAATTCACTACGGTCCAGTGCTCATCACTCATTTCCACATGAATACTGGAGGCCAGCGCCTGTGCCACTTCATAATCCCAATCGGCCGGATCCAGCAGAAATCCTTCATTATCGGTTTCCAGTACTTGACCATTGATTTGAATTGCCATGTCACCCTCCTCTGGATACTTCACCCCTGCGCCTTGCCAGCGCAGGGGGTGAATCACAACACCTGGCGCAATGCGGAAAACTGCAATAACAGGCCCTTTACAAAACGGGCATAGTCATCACGCACGGAACCATAAATAAAACGAAACCAGGCGGCACATGCCAGCAAGACGAGTAGCAGTCGCAGCCAATCCCAATACCCCGGAAGATCCACGAAAATCAGCAATGCCAACGGCCACACATACAACAGGCCACGTATGCCATGCTTGCCGGCAATAAGCAGTGCTGCCATGAAGCGCAACAGGCGTTGCCGGGCAGACTGGTAATTGGCCAGAAAGATGGCACGCTCCAGTTCGTTATCGATTTCCTGCAGGCGGCGTGGTGCGCGCGTGGTCACGGACAATCCGCTCAGTGATGACCGACCTGTACACCCACCTGGGGCATCTGCGCCAGGCCCACATCGCGGGCATGTCGCTGGAATCCCGGATTTTTCCAGAAAAATGCCCCGGGCATGGTGGTGGGAATCACCAGTACATAAAACAATGCGCGACCAACCAGGGCACTCAGGATCAGGGAAACGCTGAGTATCGCCCACACAGCCAGACCGACAATGCCCTGGGGTACGAGAATGGCGGCGACCAGTAACAATACCAGGTTCAGCCCCATGGACAGATTGCGCGCCAAATAGGTATTGCCAAAGGTAGTGACTTGCTCTTGATGGGCCGCTTGCCCTTCACCCACCGTATGGCGCAGGTAATGGGCGTGGCGGTACAAACCAAGCCCTTCCAGGAGCAAGCCAGCCATCATGGGCAAGGCCAGCCAGGGTAACAGGCTATACACCGCTTGCCCCTGCACCAGCAACGCCGGGACAAACAACAAGGCGGCCAATAGTGGCCCCAGGGTGAGCATGCTCCCGTAAAAACTGCTCAGCACCTGCCAATGGTTCCAGAAAGGACGCGCCTTGATGCGATAGATTTTATGCATGAAATACAGGGAAGCCGGACCGGCAATGACGGCCAGCCAACCGCTGGCCTGAGTCAGGAAACCCAGTACCGAGGGCGGTAACCAGGAAAACAACTGGGGCACGCCACTGAATACCGCATAGGCACCCAGCAAATTGTAAAATACAGCCACTGCAGCCACTTCGCGGCTCACCGGTGAGTGTTTGAGATTATTGAAGGCACGATAAAAACGATGTGGTCGACCCAGATGCAGAGTGGAAATCACCAGACCAAAGGTTTGCAGGGCAATCATGGAAAACAGCGCCACCGGATAGAGTACCGGATGCTCCGTTGCTTGAAATACACTCAATCCCAGCATGGGCCCCAGGAACAATACCAGAAAGGCTCCCACTACCGCCTGGGTAATGAGGGTAAACAACACCAGGGGATCTTCACGTGAACGCAGCTTGGCAAGGCTCCACTGTCTGGGCTGCTTGGAGCGGCTCAGTGGCGCACTATGCCAAGTGGTCTGACCACCCTTTACGCCCGGTTCCGGCTTACGGTTCTGATCATCGCGTACATAGCGGATGGGGGTACTGTCGGTACGCTTCATTTCCCGTGGCAGACTGCGCGTCTGCTGGAAACGGATATTGGGATTGGTGATGCGGGCATCGGGGAATCCGGGAATGGCGGTTTCCAACTGTTCACGACCGGCAGGTTTGGTTTCGATAATCCCGAAGTCCAGTGCACCGCCGAGACAGGCAGAGACACAGGCTGGTTTCAAGCCCACCTCCAGGCGATCCACACACATATTGCACTTGGAAACATGACCCGCTTCCGGATCCAGCTGCGGTGCATTGTACGGACATACCCAGGTACAGTAGCCACAACCGAAACAGATATCGGGATCCTGCAGTACCGCTCCATATTCGGCAAACTTGGTATAGGCGCGCGTGGGACAACCCTTGAGGCAGACCGGATCATCACAATGATTACAGGCCATGGAAATATTCAGGCGCTGGGTGGAAGGATAACTGCCCCCCTCGAGATAGCCAACGGAGCGAAAAGAAAGGTGCGCCGGTGTATCGTTTTTTTCCGCACACGCCGACTCGCAGGCATGGCAGGCAATGCAGTTATCGGCATTGAAGTAGAATCCATGCTGCTTGTAGCGGTTGGGGTTGTCACCCACACGGCCATCGCCATTGATATTGAGGCTCTGGCCTGCCAGCTCACTTTCCGGGGAAACCAACTCAATGGGTTTTCCATAGCAATTGGTTTCAGGCGCCTCCACATCGGGGATGCGGGCATAATCGGGTTCATTGTCGCGGACTTTGTACATAGTTCAACTCATCAGGAAACAGGTTTTCGCCATACCAGGTAAGCGGTCTAATACGCCCGCGCGGCCTGATTCAGTTCCGCCGCCGCCTGTTGATCCGCTACCGGCTCAACCCGAATGGCGCATTGCTTGAAGGCCGGCTGCCGGGAGTGTGGATCCAAAAGACCGAGACTGATCCGGTTGACGCATTCATGAAAATGAAAGGGTACAAACACCATATCCCGGGGAACCCGCTGGGTGCATTGCACCAGTACCAGGGCATCGCCGCGCCGGGAAACCAGGCGCGCATAGGTGCCATGGGCAATACCCAGATCGGCAGCCGCATCGGGATTCATTTCCATGTAGGGGGTCGGACTGTACTTGTTCTGGTTGCCGATCTTTCCGGTACGCGTACGCGTGTGAAAGTGCTCCACCACGCGGCCGGTATTGAGCCAGAAGGGATACTCATCATCGGGGCGTTCATTATTATCCACAAAAGGCAGGGGAATGAGCTTTGCCTTGCCACCGGGATACTGAAATACACCATCGGTGTAGAGGCGCTGGGAACCGGCTTCCTGACCATCGGCACAGGGCCACTGCATGCCCCGTTGTTCTTCGATCTTGTCATAGCTCATGCCGGAAATATCCAACATGCGCCCCTTGGAAAGTTGCTTCATTTCCTCAAAGGCCCCTTCCGTGGTTTCCGGAAACTTCACTTTGGCTTGCG
>CBDUNQ010000335.1:0-3513 GCA_965368625.1 uncultured Gammaproteobacteria bacterium | reverse complement strand
GAATCCCCCGCCCCTGGCGAGCCGGCGGCCACTGTCCCGCAGGCGGTTGAGGAGATTCCGCTACCGGATACCGGACAAACCTCTGCCATACCAGCTCCCACTGGCGAGCCGGCGGCCACCGGGGATTCAATTGAGGAAGCGATGACAACGGCGCCAGCACCCAAAGAAAAGGAAATGCCGCCACCCGCCGCGCAGTCAGGCTGGGTGGTTCAGGTGGGTGCTTTCAGTAAAGAGTCCAATGCGGTCGGCCTGCGTGATCGGCTGCACAAGGCAGGTTATTCAGTCTATGTCGAAACACTGAAACGTTCTTCGGGGGATCTGTACCGGGTGCGGGTGGGGCCGGAAACCGAACGCAGCCGTGCCGATACCCTGCAGCAGAAGCTGGCACAGGAAACCGGACAGCAGGGCAAGGTCATGCGCCACCCGTAGGCAAGGGGGCGCTAGGTCCCTCGCGGTATATGGCCTTACCCCCGGCCGGATCACCCTCAGGCCCGGCATGGTTTCACGGGGGGCTGGTCTGCTAGAATACGCACCTGGCGGTTTGCAGCCGATAACGGGATTTCCATCCCTTGGGCGAACAGGGCAGGAGAGGGGGATTCCCGTTGTTGATTTGGGTAGATTTATTCATTCTTGGTGTAATTGTAGTTTCCGCACTGTTGAGCCTGTGGCGGGGGTTTATCAAGGAATCTCTGTCGCTGGCGACCTGGATAGCGGCACCCGCTATTGCGATCTTTTTTTATGAAGACTTCGCACAATTGTTTGCTCAGTGGATCTCGGTGCCTTCAGCGCGTAAGGCACTTGCCTTTGGTATCCTGGTGGTTGTGGTGCTGATTCTGGGAGGCATTGTCAATTACCTGGTGGGTCAATTGGTGAGTAAAACCGGTCTTACGGCCACGGATCGTGCACTGGGGATGGTCTTTGGTATCGGTCGCGGGATATTAATCATCGGCGTGCTGGTATTGCTGGCGGGATTGACGGGTGTTCCACAAGACCCGTGGTGGAAGGAGTCCGTGTTGTTGCATCATTTTGTAGATCTGGCTTTGTGGTTACGAAGTTTTCTTCCGGAAGACATCGCCACAACCATTCAGTATTGATCTGCTATACCTGTAACCTGGAGTGAGAATTCCCTATGTGTGGCATTATCGGCATGGTTGGCAAACAACCCGTCAATCAATCCATTTATGATGGTCTGACGGTACTACAGCATCGTGGTCAGGATGCCGCCGGCATTATGACCTGCGAAGGTGGCCGCTTGTTTCTGCGCAAGGCCAATGGCCTGGTGCGGGATGTTTTCCGAAATGAGCACATGGTGCGCCTACGTGGCAATATGGGGATTGGTCATGTGCGCTATCCCACGGCGGGGTGTGAAAGTTCGGCTGAAGCGCAGCCGTTTTATGTGAATTCCCCCTATGGGATCAGCCTGGCGCATAACGGTAATCTGACCAATGCGGATGAATTGCAGCAAGACCTGTTTCTGGAGGACTTGCGGCACATCAATACCAATTCCGATTCTGAAATACTGCTTAATGTGTTTGCGCATGAGTTGCAGCGCCAGGGAAAATTGCGCATTGATGAGAATGATGTTTTTGAAGCCATTGCCGGCGTGCATCGTCGCTGCAAGGGTGGCTATGCCGCGGTAGCCATGATTATGGGCTATGGCATTGTTGCCTTCCGGGATCCCTATGGAATACGCCCTATTGTGTATGGCAAGCGCGAAACCAGTGAAGGCACAGAATACATGGTTGCCTCGGAAAGTGTGGCCATCGATGCGCTTGGCTATGAATTGATAGGGGATCTTGCGCCGGGAGAAGCCATCGTGTTGACCATGGATGGCAAGGTAAGCACGCGGCAGTGTGCACAAAAGACTCAATATGCCACCTGTATATTTGAATATGTATATCTTGCTCGCCCGGATTCCATTATCGATAATGTATCGGTATACAAGGCGCGGCTGCGTATGGGGGAAAAACTTGCGGAAAAGATTTTGCGGGTGCGGCCGGATCACGATATCGATGTGGTGATTCCGATTCCGGATACCAGTCGTACCGCGGCCCTGCAGCTTGCCAACCGGCTGGGGCTTAAATACCGCGAGGGCTTCATCAAAAACCGTTACATCGGGCGCACCTTTATCATGCCCGGTCAGCAGCAACGAAAGAAATCCGTTCGTCAGAAACTCAATGCCATTGATCTGGAGTTCAAGGATAAGGTGGTATTGCTGGTGGACGATTCCATTGTACGCGGCACCACCTCGGAACAGATTATTCAGATGGCGCGGGATGCCGGCGCTAAAAAAGTGTACTTCGCCTCCGCGTCACCGGCAGTGCGCTTTCCCAATGTTTATGGGATCGATATGCCCACCAAGGAAGAACTCATTGCCCATGGCCGTACCGATGATGAAGTTGGAGAAGCCATTGGTGCTGATTGGCTGGTGTTTCAGGATCTGGAAGATTTGGTGGTGGCTGTACACAAAGGCAATGCAAACCTCAATGAATTTGATGCGTCTGTATTCACCGGACAATATATTACCGGCGATGTGAGTATCCAATACCTTGATCAGTTGCGTGATAAGCGAAGCGACAGCTCCAAGCAAATGCGCAGAGAAATGGAAGCGGAAATTATCGACCTGCATAACAATGCCTGAGGTGATTGGGTCTTGACAGGGCAACCGTAACTGCACTAACGTATTTCACGCGCCGATTTGATATCAGCTTGCGGGCGCTTGATAAATTCAGCTAAAGCGAGGGCACCTGCTTTCGTTTTGGCGAATAGCGGGTTTTTTTGTGCCCGTGGATACTGAGAGGGTGAAGGCTTATGGACTTGGAAGACTGGTCAGCATATGAAATGGAGACCCGTGCGGTTCGTGCCGGACAGCACCGGGGACCTGAAGGGGAGCATGCGGAACCGATATTTCCCACTTCCAGTTATGTATTCCGCAGTGCTGCCGAGGCAGCGGCGCGTTTTGCCGGCACCGAGCCGGGAAATATCTATTCGCGGTTTACCAACCCCACGGTGCGTACCTTTGAGGAACGCCTTACGGTCATGGAGGGTGGTGAAGCCTGTGTAGCCACTGCATCCGGCATGTCGGCGATTTATGCCACCTGTGCGGGTTTGCTGAAAAGTGGTGATCACATTGTTTCATCACGCAGTATTTTTGGGACCACCACGCTGCTGTTTACCAATTTCATGGCGCGTTTTGGTGTGGATACCAGCTTCGTACCGCTGGCTGATCTGGAGGCCTGGGAACAGGCGATACAGGCCAATACGCGCATGCTGTTCCTGGAAACCCCCTCCAATCCACTTACCGAGCTTGTTGATCTGCGTGAACTGTCTGAACTGGCCCGTCGCAAAGGTTGTTTACTGGTGGTGGATAACTGTCTGTGTACCCCGGCGTTGCAACAACCATTGTCACTGGGCGCGGATATTGTTATTCATTCGGCCACCAAATACCTGGATGGCCAGGGGCGCTGTGTCGGTGGCGCCGTGGTAGGGGACCGGGAGCGAGTGGGTAAGGAT
>CBDUNQ010000334.1:0-3522 GCA_965368625.1 uncultured Gammaproteobacteria bacterium | reverse complement strand
CGCCCGGCGAGGCGTACGCCGGAGACCGGCATCAATACTTCTTCACCGCGCGCCAGCCACTCCTTGCCATCCTGAATCCGCAAGCCATATTCACCGGCTTGCGGGGTTTGCAGGGTAAACCCACAGGAAGCCAGGGCAGGGTCCCGTTGCTGCATCACCAGTGGGTCATCCAGATTCACCACCTGCAGGGCAGCACCCTGAAAGATTCGCTTCTTGGCCGCTGCATAGGCTTCGCTGCTGGCATAACGATCCATATGATCGGGGCTGATATTCAAAATGGTCGCTACCTGCCCCTGCAGGCTATGGGTGGTTTCCAGTTGAAAACTGGAAAGTTCCAGCACATAGAAATCCGGCTCGGTTTCCGAGAGTAAATCGAGTGCCGGGGTACCCAGGTTGCCACCCACCCGCACATCGCGGCCGGCGGCATGGGCCATTTCACCCACCAGGGTGGTTACCGTACTCTTCCCATTGGAACCGGTAATGGCAACGATGGGCGCATGGGCGGCACGGGCAAACAATTCGATGTCACCCAACACTTCCACACCCTGCGCCTGGGCCCGCGCCATAAAGGGTTCCGCCAATGAAACCCCGGGGCTGACGACGATTTGATCCGCCCGCGCAAAGGCATCTTCGTTGAAGCCGCCCACGAACAGGGGAATATCCGGCATTTCCGTGCGAATCAATTCCAGGGATGGCGGACGCGCGCGACTATCGGTCATGGCCACCGCCACCCCGCGCCGGGTAAGATAACGGGCACAGGAAAGCCCGGTCACTCCCAGACCGACGATCAGCGTCCTGCTGCTCATTGTTTCCCGTTGTTCCATTAACACCATTCCCATGCCATAGAAACCGCTTACAAACCCGTTACACCACGACCAGCAGCAACAGAGAAATCACCGCGAGCGTAATAGCCACAATGGTCATTTGACTCAGTAAATCCATTTCACACCTCCCCAGGGCCACAATGTGCCCTAGCGAATTTTCAAGGTCGCCAGACCCACCAGTACCAGGATGACCGTGACAATCCAGAAGCGCACAATGACCCGTGGCTCCGGCCAACCCTTCAATTCAAAATGGTGATGCAGGGGCGCCATGCGAAAGATGCGTCTGCCCGTTAATTTGAACGAGGCCACCTGCAAAATCACCGACAGGGTTTCCATGACGAACACCCCTGCCATCACAAAGAACACCAATTCCTGACGCACCAGTACCGCCAGCATGCCCAAGGCGGCTCCCAGGGCCAGGGCACCCACATCCCCCATGAATACCTGGGCGGGATAGGCGTTGAACCAGAGAAACCCCAACCCGGCACCCACCAGGGCACCGGCAAATACCACCACTTCACCGGCATCGCGAATAAAGGGAATGCTGAGGTAGTCGGCAAAGCGGACGTGACCGGTGACATACGCAAAGATGGCCAGGGCAGCGGCCACCATCACGGTGGGCAGTATCGCCAGGCCATCCAGGCCATCGGTGAGATTCACCGCATTACTGGAACCCACCACCACAAAATAGGTAAGCAACACATAACCCCAACCGAGACTGATATAGATATCCTTGAAGAAAGGCACGATCAATTGGGTTTCCGCCGGCGACTTGGCGGTATAGAAAAGAAACAAGGCCGCACTCAGCGCCACCACCGATTGCCAGAAATATTTGGCACCCGCCGACAGGCCTTTACTGTTGCGATGCACCACCTTGCGGTAATCGTCCACCCAGCCGATGACGCCGAACAACAGGGTCACCACCAGCACCACCCACACGTAACGGTTACTGAGGTCGGACCAGAACAGGGTGGCCACCGCCACGGCCACCAGAATCAGGGCACCACCCATGGTGGGTGTACCCGCCTTGGACAAATGGGTTTGCGGACCATCGCTGCGCACCGATTGACCAATCTGATGAAAACTCAGGCGGCGGATCATCACCGGACCAATGATGAACGATATCAACAGCGCCGTAAGCACCCCGAGAATGGCGCGCAAGGTGAGATACTGAAATACATTGAAGCCGCTGTGGTACTGGCTCAGGTAATCGGCGAGATACACCAGCATCAGTGCAAACCCTCCGTCGCCGAGGCTACACCCTGGTGCGCGCCAAGACCCTGGATGACTCGCTCCATGGCCATGCGCCGCGACCCCTTCACCAACACCACCACTTCCGCCGACCACTGCTGTTGCAGGGCAGCCATCAAGTCTTCCATGGATGCGCACACGGTGGCGCCTTCTCCAAATACAGGGGCGGCGGTGGCAGCCAATTCACCCAGGAGAAACAGCCGATCGATACCCGCTTCCCGCGCCAGCTTGGCCATTTGCTGATGCATCAGCGCACCTTTTTCACCCAGCTCACCCATATCCCCCAGCACCAGCCAGCGGCTGCCACTGCAGCGACTCAACACTTCCAACCCGGCGCGCAGGGAAGCGGGATTGGCGTTATAGGTGTCATCCAGCACGCGGCTGCCATCGGCAAGATGCAGCATCTGCAAACGCCCACCCACCGGACGCAATGCCTCCAGACCCTGCCGCACGCGCGCCAGATCCGCCCCCATGGCCAGGGCGGCGGCCGTCGCCGCCAGGGCATTCATCACATTGTGACGACCCGGCAGGGCGAGATTCACTTCCATTTCACCCGCCGGTGTTTTCAGTAACAGGGCACTCCCGCACTCATCCCCCTGCCAGTGCGCCATGACATCCGCAGAGGTATCCAGGGCAAAGGTGAGTTGCTTGCGGTCACCGGCAAGTTCGCGCCACAAGGGGGCATAACGATCCTCGGCATTGATAATGGCAGTGGCATCCATGGGTAAATGGGAAAACATTTCCCCCTTACCCTGGGCCACGCCCAATAAACTGCCGAAGCCTTCCAGGTGCGCCGGCCCGGCATTGTTCACCACACCCACGGTAGGTTGGGCAATATCCGCCAGGTAGGCGATTTCACCAAGATGATTGGCACCCATTTCAATTACCGCCGTGTCATGCTCGTTACCGAGCCGGCACAGGGTGAGTGGCATGCCGATGTCATTATTGAAATTGCCACGGGTCACCAGTGGCTGGCCACCCTGACTCAGGATGGCGGCAAGCATTTCCTTGACCGTGGTCTTGCCATTGCTGCCGGTGATTCCAACCAGTGGAATTGAAAATTGGCGGCGCCAGTGTGCTGCCAGCTGTCCCAGGGCAATACGCGTATCCGTCACCTGTAACAGGGGCAGTTCCGCCTTCACTTCGCTACCCACTACCGCCGCGGCGGCGCCGCGTTCCTGCGCCTGCGCAACAAACTGGTCGCCATTGAAATTGGGACCGCGCAAAGCAATGAACAGATTGCCGGGTTGCAGGCTGCGGGTATCGGTACTGACCCCCTGAAAGGCTACGTCCGTACCCAGCATGCGCGCCTGAAGAATTTCCGCTGCCATGGCCAATTGCATCTGCATCATGCTTCTTCACCTCCCACCAGCCAGGCTTGCACCTGTTCGCGGTCGCTGAAGTACACCCGACGGGAACCCAACAGCTGATAATCCTCATGCCCCTT
>CBDUNQ010000333.1:0-3538 GCA_965368625.1 uncultured Gammaproteobacteria bacterium | reverse complement strand
GGTCTTATTCCCCTGGGCCGGGGAATACGGTCAGGGTAAATCAGCGAGGGCATGTGCGGCATGATCACGGTCAACAAAATCCCATTGACCGATCAGGGGCTGTCGATACAAACCACCAGGGGCAGGTGTTTTCACCTTTGCTTGAAAGGCCAGACAGACACTAATCAGCCGATACCCGTCGTTGCTCAAGCCAGCAGGCAGTGAGAAAACCAAAGAGAAATACAGCACCGCAAAGTGCACCGGCCAGGGTCACCCCATCCAGGGTAGCCGTCTCGCCCATGAGGCGGATTTCAAAGGCGGTAGTGGTAAACATGGTTGCCATCCTCGTAGCAGAATCATCCTGCCCAGGGTCTCGGCGCAACCCTGCGAATCTTGACCCAGGTCGCTACCGGAAAAAATGCTGCGGTAGTTGATTCAGGTCAAAAAGTGTATTTAATCCACAGGTTTACCTCTTGAAAGCGGGATCCGTTTAACTAAATTTTTACTGCCGGGATGATCCATTTGGACATCCGTTTACCCTGAAGGGAGGAAGCCGATATGAACATTCGCAAAATCACCATTGCTGTGGGCCTGGCTGCCGTGATGGGTCTGACAGCAGGTACTGCTCAGGCATTCTGGGGTGGTTGGATGCCATGGGACTGGGGTGGTCCTGATTACTATTATCCTGGCTACTATGGTGGCTATCCGGGCTGGGGTGGTTACCCGGGCTACTATGGTGGTTACCCGGGCTGGGGTGGTTACCCAGGCTATTATGGTGGTTACCCGGGCTGGGGTGGTTACCCAGGATACTATGGCGGATACCCGGGCTGGGGTGGTTATCCCTGGTATTGAGCGCAAAAGGTATGTGACAAGGATTTGCCAGGGGCTGCCGAAGATGACTCCCGCTGTGTAGTTTCTTGGCTCGTGCCCGCTATGGTTGCATATACAACCATAATCCGCTACGCTGTGGACATGTTTGAGCGCTGTCTTTATTTCAATGTCAATCGTCTCGCGCGTAGAGTGAACCGTATCTGGGATGAGGCATTCAAGCCTTTTGGCTTATCGCCTTCCCATGCTTATCTGCTGCGGCTGGTCCTGGCTGAGCCCGGTTTGACCCTGAAAGCCATTGGCGAGGAGCTGCATCTGGAAAAGTCCACAGTAAGCCGTTTCGTGGATGCCATGGTCAGCAAGGGCTTGGTGGTTCGCGCTGTGTCCGATAGTGGAGATGCCCGGGAACAGAAAATCCTGCCCAGTGCAACTGCCCGAAAACTCCATGATTCCCTGGAGCAGGCCGGGGATACACTGTACCAGCAAATGGGGGAGAAACTGGGAAAACGGGCACTCAGTCAATTGGTGAGGGAATTGCGCGAAGTGGAGCGGCGCCTGTAAATACCGACAGGCAGGCAGGTCTTCGAGATAAACGACTTACCGCCTGTTATTTGTTTGAAAAGTTGTATATACAACCAGAGGTGCTTATGAAGCTGAACACCACCCCGATCGTTGGCGAACATTTTATTCAATCGGCTGACAGCCAGCACAATGCGCTGGAGCAGTTTTATCGTGCATTCAATACCAGGGATTATGCACTGATGAAACAGAATTGGAGTAATGGGCCGGAGATATCCATGTGTAATCCTCTGGGAGGATTGCTACGTGGCTGGGATGAGATACGCGGCCTGTATCAAAGGATATTTTCCGGGCCAGCAAATGTGTATGTGGAGTTTTATGACTACAGTCTGCAGGATTTCGACCAGGGGTTTCTTGCCTTGGGCCGGGAACGTGCACAGGTGCACATCGAAGGCAGGGATCTGACGCTGGGAATACGTACCAGTCGTTTGTTTCGATGGGAGCCGGATGGTTGGCGTCAATGGCATCATCATGGATCCGTGGAAGATCCTGATGCCCTGGCACGCTATCGGCAATTGCTGACAGACACCTCCCTGCCGCGTGATAGGGAGTAAAAACCATGAGTGCTATAAATGATGAAATGGTTTGGTTGATCCTGAGCGTAATGATGACCGGATTGATGTGGCTTCCCTATATTGTGAATCGTTTGCTGGAGCAGGGGATAGGCAACGCCTTGTGGGATCCCCGGGGGGACACCCATACAAATCGCCCCTGGGCCGGACGCATGATGCATGCTCACCAGAATGCAGTGGAAAACCTGGTGATCTTCGCTCCCCTGGTTTTGCTCTTGCCCCATTATGAAATCAGTACAGCACTGACCCTGTTTGCCTGTAAACTGTACTTCTTTTCACGCCTGCTGCATTTTCTGGTTTTCAGCTTTGGGGTGCCGGTTCTGCGGGTGGTGAGTTTTCTGGGAGGAGTTGGGGCACAACTCATACTCGGTATCACTTTATTGACTCATTGAGCCGTTTTGGGGGTGTGCTACCGGAATTGATGCGGTAGCCTTAAAGGTGCTTGCTCTTGCGCACGCGGCCAAGAATAATTACAGAATGAAACAATGCAATCAGGCGGGATGGGTACAACTTTATGTTCTTTCTCAGGCAACTGCTGTTTTTCCTGTGCTTGTGCCTTGCCGCACCGCTACTCTGGGCGCAGGAGCCGGAACCCCTTTTACGTGACCATGACCGTATTTTCCAACTGCTGGATCAAGTCGAGGAAGCGCTGGGTAAAGAAGAGATTACCGAGAGCGAGTTGCGTGATTGGCTGACAAAGCTGAGTTCGGAGCGCAGTCTTGCACAGGACTGTGTGAATCAGCAGGAAACGAAATTCGAGCGAGTGAATGCGGGTATCTCCAGCCTCGGAGAACCCATGAACGATGCCCCGCAGGAAGTACGTTCCAAGCGGCAGGACCTGGAAAAGCAAAAATCGGTAATCGATAAACAGTTGGCGCAGTGCCGATTGCTGTTGCTGCGCGCTGATGAGCTGAGCGCGAGGATCAATGGCCAAATAAAAGCCATGTTGTCGAGCATGTTGCTGGCGCGCGGACCTAATTTCCTTACCGTGGTATTCGATCATTGGTCCGAGCTACCGGAGTGGCTGGGAAATATGCGCCGCTTTATGCTGGAGCAAAGCGGTTTGGAGCTACTGGATTGGCTGGAGCGCGGCTGGTTACTGTTATTGCTGTGCAGTGGCATTCTGATCGGATATCGCCTGCGGCAAAACGTAAAGAGGCGCCTGGCCATTCCCCGTGAGGAGGGCGCTTCACTTTCAGAACGCTTATTCCTGGCCGCTCAAGCTACCTACGCACACTTCATGCCCCATATTCTGGGCACAGCCCTGGCCGGTATTTATGTTTTCGTAGTGCTGGGTGAAATTCACCCGATACCCTTCATCAATGTACTGGCCTATGGGTTTCCCGTTTACTATCTGTTGCTGGGCTCCTTATTGATTTTTCTGGCCCCCAAGGCACCGGGGCCGGCGCTTTCAGACCATGACCCTGCATTGATGAAGGCGCTGGGGCGTCGTTTGCGTATTCTTCTCGCATTGCTGTTTGTCATCTATCTGGTAATGACATCCCTGATCGTGCAGCGCCCTTCGGATGCGGCCCTCTTGCTGGCACTGCCCTTCTGCCGCCTTGTCGAGCCGCCGGTAA
>CBDUNQ010000332.1:0-3538 GCA_965368625.1 uncultured Gammaproteobacteria bacterium | reverse complement strand
GATATCAATATGCCTGGCATGACAGGTATTGAAGCCCTGCAGGAAATTCACAAGAACCACCCGGAATTACCGGTAATCATGGTCAGCGGGGAAACCACAAAGCAGCATGTGGAGGAATCCATCAAACTGGGCGCCTGCGGGTTTGTGGTGAAGCCTTTCAATGCAAAACTGGTAATGGAACGTATCAATAAAGCACTATCCCCCCCGGAACCAGCCAGCTCACAGGCGTGAAGGGCAGCAACCGCGAGGATGTCCCCTACCGGTCCGTGTATACGGACATTATGGAATGCAGTTCCTGCAGTAATTGCCGGCGCTGAGGCAGAGCCAGGGAGGCATACTCCAGCATCTCTCTACCCGCTTCCAGTTCCGCCATCACCTGCCGGACATGAGTACAGCCGAGGCTGCAGATCCGATCGACATATTCCTGTATTTGTTTGTCGTTATTCAACATACTCGCCCAGTTTGATACAGACCGCTGCCCAAGCTGGCAATGGTAAAAAAAGACGACTGGTTCACAGCCCCCAAAGAAGATCTGACGTACCCTGGATTTCAGCTCGACACCCGGAGGGTTGCGCCATGTGGAACTCCAGCTTCAGGCATATTTGGTATGGTATTAGCGTCAGCGTCTGCTTATCCCTGAACCCGGCCCATGCCGGGCTCCCCACCCTGGCAGACAGCCAGCAACATATCTACGCCTGGGTACCCAGCGCCGAGGCAGCCACAGCAGGCGTCGCGCAGGCCAAGGTACACATTCTCCTCAGCAAGGCAAGACGTGCCGCCGAGGCCGAACTCTGCCAGGGACACTGGAACATCCACCCGGGACTCCAGGGAAGCAGTCCTCCCCTGAAGGCGAAAGCACCCCAATTATTGGGCGGCCATGTGGGCTGGTATTATGAAATCAAGGGCCCCGCCCTGCAGCTCACCAGTTGCCCGGGGATACAGCCGCAACAATTCCACCAGGCCATGAGTCACCATTTACCACCCTGGCTACTGATACAACCGGCATTCCAGCTAAGCCTGCTTCAGGAGGGGAAGCCCCTGTCTGGTGAGCGGGTCATCTCGCCATCGAAAAGCAGCCTGTTAGCGCTTAAATAGTGCGCCGCACCGCAAGGATTTACCGCCGGTAACCCGGGGCACCCCATACTACCCCAGCGTGTGCCTCACATCATGATTTCATTATTTCGATTCAGCTTCCTGCACCATATCCATGAAGGTGCGCCCTGACAGTACCTGGTTGCGTGCCTCGCTGACACTGGCCATAGCGGCATCTACCGGGGTGATGGCAGGCATGTGTTCATCCTTGAGAAACTGCGTTTCTCCACAGCGACGAATTCCCTCCAGTACTTCCGACACTTTCAGTGTGGACATATCCTGCTGAGGCAAATAGCCAGGCGGCTCGGTCGCGGTTTCTGCAAGATATCCAGCCTGCTGCATGTCCGTCAATATTTGCTGTATAGGTTCGCCGGGTATACCCAGTTGCTCCACCAGACGTTCCAGAGTCCAGGGTGGCAGATGCTGATGATGATTTCTGGCAACGTAATACAGGATCGCCAGACCCAGTCGCTCCCGTATCCGGCTACTGATGCTGAGCTGGACGCTTTCCTTCACCAGATATTGTGGGTGTTGTACATAAAATGAAACCTGGGCCCCCAGCAGGAGGATTAACCAGCTCAGGTACATCCAGATCAGCAATAGCACCAATATGGCAAAACTTGAGTAGATGGCAGCGTAGCTTACCGATGAAGCAATGAAGGCCGCAAAGGCCCAGCCGGTACTTTGCCAGAGCACGCCACCCACCAGGGCCCCGACAAAGGCAGCCCCTACATCCACCTGGGTATTGGGTATAAATACATATATAAAAGTGAAGGCGGCACAGATCAGCATGTAGGGCAGGAGTTTGCTGGCGAGCACGAACAGACGCCCGAACGGTTCCATGGTCAACAGGGTTTGCACCAGATCCAGGCTCATCACCGATGCGGTAATCCCAAGGGCGGAAAATACCAGTACCGGGCCGATGAGGATGACGCTCAGATAGTTACTGAAACGCTGGGCGATACTGCGTAAGCGCTCCACTTGCCAGACAGCGTTGAAGGCGGATTCTATCTTCTGGATCAGGGATACTACGGTGTAAAGCAGGAATGCCAGGCCGATGGAGCCCAATACCCCGACCTTTACATTTTCCACAAAGCCGATGATCTGGCGGCCGACTTCCGCACCTTTGGGGCCCAGGGGTTCCAGAAAGTTGAACAGTATGGGCTCAATCTGATTATGCACCCCAAAACCCTTCAATACGGAAAAACTCACTGCCAGTAGCGGTACCAGTGAGAGCAGCGTGGTATATACGAGGCTCATGGCGCGAAGATTCAACTGCCCGGCAAACAGGTCGCGCATCACCACGTAGAGCAAACGCAAGCCGTGCATCAACAGGCGACGCAAGGGTGGAAAATCGCGTAATGAACCCTTCCAGATCCATCCGGTCAGCCGTTGAAGAAAAACAATCCAGGTATCAAGCATGATGTTGAAACTTCCTCAAATTGTTGCATACACGCAACGGAAAACCGCCTGATTCACGATTTAACCGGAACCATTGTGGCCAGAATCATGCCATACCGGGCAACGTACAACCCTCCAGGCAGCATAAAAATAAGCCATCACCTGGCATTCTACCCCGCACCGGCTATACCGATCGTAAAAAAATAATACACAATCCATTGAACATACGAAAACGTTACTCCAGATGTGACGGCAACATGACATCAAGCCTATGCGATTCTGAAGAGCCTGCATTGATGTCTTTTCAGCATGATCTTTCCCCCATTCACTGACTCCTGACACCGGACAAAGCCACAGTGAACACTCCATAAGCATCGAAATCATGCTTGCCACTTCACTGTCCGCTATGCCTGGAAGATAAATTTATACGGCAATCGCTGCCGTATTTACTTCCCGGTTAACATTTTTTTTCAGTATTTTTTTTCCCGTTTCACAATGGCTGGTTCACCCTGGATTGGCCGCTGATCCTAAAGGAGATAAGCGCAAGCACAAAGAGACAAACTAAAAAAAACACTGTTATTTACTTATAAAAATGCTTATCCAAGCAACCCCGCCCCAGCACGGACAAATTTCCTGCCCTCCACAAGCATTCCTGAATGACCATACGCTTACCTGAGCAAGATTCCACGCAACGTAACCAAACTATTGTAATTTGTTCTTTTTTGGTTAAAGTTTGCTTTGTAACCGCCGTTATGTTGCGCGATCAATTGAGATAGGGAGGGTTTTCCCATGGCAGTAAAGAAGAAAACAGCAAAACGTAAAACCACCGCGAAGAAAAAAGCGGTAACTCGTAAGAAGGTAGCAACCAAGCGTAAAGTCACCGCCAAAAAGCGTGTGGCCAAGAAAAAAGTAGCCAAGAAAAAGGCTGCTAAGAAAAAGGCCGCCAAGAAGAAGGTTGCCAAGAAGCGCGTAGCCAAGAAAAAGGCTGCCAAGAAAAAGGCCGCCAAGAAGAAGGTTGCCAAGAAGCGCGTAGCCAAGAAAAAGG
>CBDUNQ010000331.1:0-3551 GCA_965368625.1 uncultured Gammaproteobacteria bacterium | reverse complement strand
GGGCCTGCAACACTTTATATCACCCGCGCTTTTTTTATTCCGGACAGTAGTGGGCGTAGGCCGGAATCTCTTGAATTACCCGCCATGCCCAAAAGGCTCCGGCCTTTACCGGGGTGGCGAGTGGGTACCAATATGCCTTGGTCTCAGGCTTGGCAGCGTCTTCGTTCTGCATCCCTTCCTTTAGAAGGGGGCTCTAGCAATATCCCAATTTCTCCAGAGGTTCCGCAAAGGCTTCATCGAAGCGCTGATCCAGGTCGGGGTGGATTTTATCCAGCCGCTGATTGGTGCCGCCTTTGTGGAGAAAGCGCAATCCCTGTCTGGCGGTATCCGGGTTGCCCCAGAAGACGGCACTGAATTCCTTTTTCTGTTTTTCCTTGTTTTCAATGCGTCTCATATTGTCAAAGGAAGAGCGTTGCAGGGCTAGCTCAAAGGTCTTGCGATGAATGTCTTCACCCAGGAAATCCAGTACCCGGGCAAATTGGGTGGCAGGGTCTTTTCGTAAGGCTTCATAATGAAGAATCAGGCTCGGGTCTTCCCGGTCCTCGGCCCAGCTTTCCACATGTTCCACCCAGGTGCCCATATTGGCCTTGCGCCAGAAGGGTACGCCCTGGTGCTGAATGAATTCTTCTGCAAAGCGCTGTGGATCCAGTTTCTGATGCCCCGTGAGCCGAAAGTAATTCAGATTACTGAGCAGTACATCCTTCGGGTGGCGAATGAGGTAAATATAGCCGGCACTGCGCTGCAAAAAGGGGTGCCGGGGGGAATAGATAAAATGGGTCTTGCAGAATACCTGGGCACTGGTGCGCGCCTCCAGCTGGGCATTGGCGTGGATGTCCGGAATTTTCTCATTGATGTCGCCGCTTTTTCGTGGAATGCCATGAAAGTAGCTATACAGAAAAAAGCGCAACCATGTATTGCCTGATTTCGGATAGGAGGCAAGCCAGATAATATTTTTCATTTGGGTAGTATAAACCCATTTTGTGCGCGAATGCCGGCCCGCCCGGTTCCGGGAGGCAGAGGGGGGGGTGGGGGCGGCCAGGGGGGCGCCAGCAGGGGTGGTCCCGGATCTTTTTACAATGGCTATCGGTAGCCAATTGTTTCGATCTGTCCTCTATTGGTAGAAAAGTTGCCTACAATTGGACAACGTCCGGGAAAGCTGGATAATGGGCGCAGTTCATTGGCCGGGCTCGGGAAAACAGGGGCTGGCCGGTGGTAAATTCTGGTAATGACTGGTTTACCTTATGTGGCATGTGCTGGTCCTCAATGGACCCAATCTGAACCTGCTGGGGGTTCGCGAACCCGAGCATTACGGCCGAATGACCCTGGATGACATCATGACGGGTCTGGCGGGACACGCCGCCGGAAAATGCCAGGTGAGCCACTTTCAATCCAATGCCGAACATGAGCTGGTGGCACGCATCCATGCCGCTCGGGAAGAGGGCGTGGATTTTCTGATCATCAATCCCGCTGCCTTCACCCATACCAGCGTCGCTCTTCGGGATGCCGTCAAGGCGGTGGCGATACCCTTTATTGAAGTTCACCTGTCCAATGTGCATGGGCGGGAAGCCTTTCGAAAGCATTCCTATTTTTCCGACATTGCCGTGGGTGTGATCAGCGGCCTGGGGCCCTTGGGGTATACCCTTGCCCTGGAGGCGGCCATACACACCCTTTCCATACCCGATACGGGCAGCTGAAGAGACCTTATGGACATCCGAAAAGTTAAGAAACTCATAGAGTTGCTGGAGGAATCCGGCATTGCAGAAATCGAGATTCACGAGGGCGAGGAATCCGTGCGCATCAGTCGCTATGCCGCCAATGCGGCGCCGCAGGTGGTGATGCAATCTCCCTCTGCGCTGCCGGCGGCGGCCGCTGCGCCGGTGGCCGCCAGTGCACCTGCTGCGGTGGCTGAGGCCCCGGCCGGACATCGTGTGGTTTCCCCCATGGTGGGCACCTTTTACCGTTCCCCATCGCCGGGGGCCAAGGCCTTTGTGGAAGTGGGGCAGCATGTGAGTGAAGGGGATACCCTGTGCATTATCGAGGCCATGAAGATGCTTAATCAGATTGAATCCGATAAGTCCGGCGTAATCAGGGATATTCTCGTTGAAAATGCCGAGCCGGTGGAATTCGGCCAGGCCCTGTTCGTGATCGAATGATCATTCCCTTCCCTGTTTTCGATTCGAGATTAGCGCGTCATGCTGGATAAGGTTCTTATTGCCAATCGGGGCGAGATTGCATTGCGCATATTGCGCGCCTGCCGGGAAATGGGTATTCGCACTGTGGCGGTACACTCCACGGCGGACAGTACCCTGAAACATGTGTTACTGGCCGATGAATCGGTATGCATCGGTCCACCGCCATCGACTCAGAGTTACCTGAATGTGCCGGCCATTATCAGTGCTGCGGAAGTGGCGCAAGCCGATGCCATTCATCCCGGCTATGGATTTCTGTCTGAAAACGCAGACTTCGCCGAACAGGTGGAGCGCAGCGGGTATACCTTTATCGGACCACGACCGGAATCCATTCGCACCATGGGGGACAAGGTAGCGGCGATTCAGACCATGCGCGATGCCGGCGTCCCCTGTGTGCCGGGTTCCAACGGTCCTCTGGGGGATGATAGCGATGAAAATCTGAAAATCGCCCGCCAAATTGGTTATCCCATAATCATCAAGGCCGCTGCCGGTGGCGGTGGTCGCGGCATGCGGGTGGTACGTACCGAGGGTAATCTGCTCAGCTCCATTTCCCTGACCCGCACCGAGGCCCAGAATGCCTTTGGCAGTAGTGTGGTATACATGGAAAAATTCCTGGAGACTCCGCGCCATGTGGAGTTTCAGTTGCTGGGAGACGGTGAGGGGAATGCCATTCATCTGGGCGAGCGTGACTGCTCCCTGCAGCGTCGCCATCAGAAGGTGGTGGAGGAGGCGCCGGCACCGGGGATCAGCGAGCAATTACGTGCCACCATGGGTGAGCGTTGCGTGGAAGCCTGTAAGCGCATGCGCTATCGCGGTGCCGGTACCTTTGAGTTTCTCTACCAGGATGGCGAATTCTATTTCATCGAAATGAATACCCGGGTGCAGGTGGAGCACCCGGTGACCGAAATGGTCACCGGAGTGGATATCATCAAGGAACAGCTGAAGATTGCTTCGGGTGAGGGGCTGTCCTATCGTCAGGAAGATATCGTATTACGTGGTCATGCGCTGGAGTGCCGCATCAATGCCGAGCATCCCAAGACCTTTATCCCTTCGCCGGGTGTCATCGCCCAGTACCATGCGCCGGGAGGACCGGGAATACGCATGGATACTCATATCTACAATGGCTATGCCGTACCGCCCCACTACGACTCCATGATTGCTAAGCTCATCGCCTATGGCGATACCCGTGCCTCTGCGCTGGCGCGCATGCGCGGAGCGCTCAGTGAAATTGTGATCGAGGGTATCAATACCAATGTGGACCTGCATCGTGACATCTGCTCCGATGCGGCCTTTGTGGCGGGTGGCACCGATATCCACTACCTGGAAAAGAAGCTGGGTCTTTAGGCGCGCACTGGCTATGCC
>CBDUNQ010000330.1:0-3558 GCA_965368625.1 uncultured Gammaproteobacteria bacterium | reverse complement strand
CACGGAGTCACGCTCCAGGTTCAGTGCCATGCCGAATACATTGCCGGGGAATTCGATCATTTCCCCCTGCATTACGTCGCTGAGACCATGGACACGTACGATACCGTCGGTAAGGCTGACCACGGTGCCCTCGGTGCGCGCTTCGGCAACGGTTTCAAAGTTCTGTATGCGGCTCTTGATGAGCTCGCTGATTTCAGATGGATTCAGTTGCATTGTCATTCCTCTTAATGGACCAGGGCGCTGGCCAGTCGACCAAGCTTGCCCCGTGCCGAACCGTCGATCACCAGATCTCCTGCGCGAATAATCGCACCACCCAGCAAGGATTCATCGGTCTTGCAGGCCAGATGAATATCGCGACCCAGACGTGTCTTGAGGGCGGCGATCACCTTGGACTTCTGGTCCTCGGTGGCGGGTTTTGCGCTTATCAGCTCCGCTTCTACGACACTTTCCTCGCGGTTGCGCAGGGCTTCGTAGAGCTGGCTGATCTCGGTCAGGGCGGAAAGGCGTTGATTGCTTGCCAGGACGCGAACGAAGTTTTTCGCAGCATCGTTGAGTTTGTCACCAGCGACATCGATCAACAGGCCAGCCTTTTGATCGGCATTGATACGCGGGCTGGATAACACAGCCGCGGCCTGGGGATCGGTTGCGATGGCTGCCAGCAGATGCAGGGTGTCGGACCAGCCGGTGAAACTCTGTTCCGCCTTGGCCAGTTGAAACACTGCCTGTGCATAGGGCCGTGCAATGGTTGTGATTTCTGCCATGAGCGGATCCCTTAGATTTCAGCGACCAGCTTGTTAAGCAGTTCGCCATGGGCCGCTTCATCCACTTCCTTCTCCAGTACCTTCTCGGCACCGGCAATGGCAATGGATACCACCTGACTGCGCAGGGTTTCACGGGCGCGGTGTATCTCCTGGTCGATTTCCGCCTGGGCGGCAACCAGAATACGCTCACCTTCCTGCTTGGCTTCGTGCTTGGCTTCATCGACGATTTCATTGGCGCGCTTATCGGCGCGGGCAATGATTTCCGATGCCTGCTTCTTGGCTTCCAGCAGAACTTCGGCTGCGCGTTTCTTGGCCAGCTCCTGTTCGTGCTGACCGCGTTCCGCGGCAGCCAATCCATCGGCGATGGTCTTCTTGCGTTCGTTCAGTGCATTGATCAGCGGCGGCCACACATACTTCATGCAGAACCACACGAAAACGAAGAACGCGATGGACTGGCCGATGAGGGTTGCATTGATATTCATGCTGCTTCCTCGTGTCTGGGGGTAATGATCCGGATACCTTTACGGTAAAGGTTAGCCACCCACCACGGCGAACAGCACGTACAGCGCCAGACCTACTGCGATCATGGGCACCGCGTCCACCAGACCCATGACGATGAAGAACTGGGTACGGAGCATGGGAATCAATTCAGGCTGACGGGCAGCGCCTTCCAGGAAGCGACCGCCGAGGACGCCGATACCCACTGCTGCACCGAGTGCACCCAAGCCCATCATCAGAGCGCCAGCGATGTAGAGCAATGCATTTGCCATTTCCATGTTTATCTCCTAATTACCGTAGTACCGAAATGTTGAAAAAAGAAAGAATGAAAAAATTAGTGGTGTTCGGCGTGTGCCATATCCATATATACGATGGTCAGCGTCATGAAAATGAACGCCTGCAGCGTAATGATCAGGATGTGGAAGATCGCCCAGCCCAATTGCAGCAGTCCGGCAAAGCCGCCGAGAATCCAGCCGGCACCGTACATGATTGCAATGAGGATGAAGATGGTTTCACCGGCATACATATTGCCGAACAGTCGCAGCGACAGGGATACCGGCTTGGAAATCAGCGCCACACCCTCAAGTATCAGGTTAACGGGGAGACCCAGTTTCCCGAAGGGCTGGAAGGCCAGCTCACCGAGGAATCCGCCCAGGCCTTTGACCTTGATACTGTAGTAGATCATCAGCCAGAAAACCGCCAGCGCCATGCCGAAGGTGATATTGGGGTCGGTGGTGGCCACCACCTTGAAGAATACGTGGTGTGGATCGGCATCAAAGGCGACTGCGCCGACCTGACCGGCCAGCATGGGCAGCCAGTCCACGGCCACCAGGTCCATGAGGTTCATGAGGAAGACCCAGCAGAAAATGGTCAGCGCCATGGGCGCCACCAGGTCATTCTTGCCGCTGAAGGAGCCGCGTACGCTGTTGTCGATGAATTCCACGATCCATTCCACAAAGTTCTGCAGCCCGCCGGGAATGCCTGCACTGGCATTCTTCGCCGCCTTGCGGAAGAAGTAGAACATGAACACGGCCAGAATCACGGACCAGAACAGCGAGTCCACATGAATGGCCCAAAAGCCCATTTCCTTGGCTTCCGCCGCCGAATGGGCAAGACCCCAGCTGCCATCGGCATGCTGGCCAAAGGTCATGTTTTGAAGATGGTGTTTGATGTACTCGCCAGAGCTCAGCGTTTCGCTCGCCATAGGTCAGTCAATCTCAATCAGTAAGCCAGAAATCTGAAATGCCAGTTGCCCGAGGATGAACCCCAGCAGCAACGGCAATGGTAGAAGCTGTAATACACCCAGCCCCACCGCGAAGAAAATCACCACAAATGCAAATCGCTCAATGGCGGATGCATACATTGCGCGTACATGCCTGCCGGCATCCGCGTGTGGTGTACGTTTACCTTGAACCATACGCCAGGCCAGTAGCAGAGTATTGCTACAGGCGATGGCACTCCCAAAAAGCAGGGCCTGCGCCACCGGCAATCCACCGTAGAGATATCCAATGCCGGTACCCAACAGGGCCAGTACCACCTGGAAACCCAAAATTTTTCGCATGCCGCTGCAGCCTGATGTGAAACCGGCGAACCCCTGGGGCTCAAGCCTGGTTTCCTTGGTGACGCGGAAAGCAACACCTGACGTGCCGATCATTTGTGCCGGTGTTCACCGTTTGACCGCCCCTGTTCGTGCCGGGAACGCCCGGTGAGTGCCGGCGCGCATTATAGGGAGTTTCGGGGCGCAGGGTCAATGATGGATAGATAAAAATGAGTTATGACATGAAAAATGAGGGGAAATTCCCAATTATTCTCTCCGCGGGGTCAGCCCCCTGTCATGACTGACAGCCACTCAGCGAATACGCTCCAATATACCATCCAGGGCATCCAGACTGGAGTACTGGATCACCAGCTTGCCCTTGCCATCCTTGCCATGCTGCACCTGTACCGGGGCGCCCAGGCGGTCCCCCAGATCTTGCTCCAGGCGCTGTATATCCGCTGACCTGGTGGCCGGCGCCGGCGCGGCCTTGGGTGCATTCTGTTTTGCAAGCCATTGTTTTACATATCTTTCTGTTGCCCGCACCGTAAGATCATGGGCCACCACATGGTGGCCGGCCTGGGCTTGCTCGGTAACCGGCAGGGCCAGCAGAGCGCGTCCGTGTCCCATTTCCAGTTGACCCTTGTCCAGCATGCCCGTGACCACGGCATGGAGTTCCATCAGGCGCAGCAGATTGCTGACCGCGGCCCGGGAACGGCCCACGGCTTCGGCGGCCTGCTGGTGGGTCAGTTCGAATTCCTGAAT
>CBDUNQ010000329.1:0-3560 GCA_965368625.1 uncultured Gammaproteobacteria bacterium | reverse complement strand
GCTTCCACATGCGGGAATCTGAGTGTACGGCATGGGATTTGCCTGTAATCCTAAATGTGCTGTTTTCGCCGAAAAATTGACATGGGGACCCACCACGCAAAGGAAACAAGGGAATGCCAGGGATTCAAACTTCACTGCCAGTCATATTGCTGCTGATTTTTTCCGGTCCCTTGTGGGCCTCTGTCGTGGATGAAATGCAATCCCTGTTACAGCGGGGTGCCGCCCTTTCGGCGTATGAAGTGGGCGCGCAACAGGAATCCGCAAGGGCAGGGGATGTGGATTTCGACTTCTGGTTCGGCCTGGCGGCACTGGAAGCCGGCTATGGAGAACGGGCGGTGTTCGCTTTGGAGCGGGTATTGTTGCAACAGCCGGATCACTATCGGGCACGACTGGAGCTGGGTCGGGCCTATTACAGCCTGGGTGATCTGAGTGCCGCGCGTAGCGTGTTTGATTCCACGCTCACATTGCCTTTACCTGTGAACGTGCGTACTCGAGTGGAAGCCTATCTGCAATCCATCGAACGCGACCAGCGCCGGCGCCATGGTGAAATAAGCACCTATGTGGCGCTTGGTCTGGGTACGGATTCCAATATTCGCAGCGCCACGGCCGAATCCACCCTGCAAATTCCTGCACTGGGGCAGTTGCAACTATCGGAAGACAGCCTGGAAGCGGAAGATGAATTTTCCGAACTGACCCTGGGGCTTAACGCTACGCGACCGGTCACCAAGTATACCTCAGGGTTTGTTGCGGCTTCTCTGCGGCAACGCATCCACTTCAGCGACGATGACTATGAACTGGGTGTGGGTACCCTGCGCATGGGCATGCAGCGGGAACAGGGGCGGGATCAGGTGCGTATGCCGGTTACACTGCAAAAACTTACCCTGGGCAATGAGAGTTACCGAAACCTCATCAGTGTCGGGTTGGAGTGGAATCATCAGCAGGATCGCCATAATCGCTGGAGCCTGTTTTCTCAGGCGGGTGCCTTCCGCTACCACGATGACAGCAGTCTTGATGTGAATTTACGTCTGTTGGGTATGGCCTGGATGCAGCGTCTGCAATCCCTGCCGGTACAGTGGTCCGCTAATCTTTATGTGGGGGATGAACATGCCGTGGATACCGCCAATGATCATAATGGCAAAGGCTATCATGGTGCGCGGCTGGGGGTGGAATGGCAGTACCGTGCCAGCCACATTCCTTATCTGTCACTGACCTATCAGGCCTCCGAATATGCCGCGGCGCATCCCGTTTTCGACCGCGTGCGTGATGATGAACTCATGGAGTTTCGCCTTGGCTGGCGCTGGCAATATGCGCCAAAGACTTCCGTGCGACTGGAGTTCAATGCCACTCGCAATGACGCCAATATCAGTCTCTATGAATACGACCGAAATCAGACACTACTGGAGTTGCGCCATGGTTTCTAAAGGTACGCCCATTCCCGTGTTTGGCTTGTTATTGCTGTTGTCTGTTATCACTCCCAATCTGCTCATGGCTGCCAGCAAGCCGGCAGGCAAGGTGATTATCGCTGCAGGTGAAGCCTATGCGAGAACCCTTGATGGGGAACAACGTCCCTTGCGCAGGCGTGCAGAATTCTTTGCGGGAGAGGTGCTGGTGACCGGTGATGACGGCCGTTTGCAGGTGCGTTTCCTTGACGGCGCCATGGTGGACTTGCGCGAAAACACAGAATACCGCATCGATGACTATCGGTATCACGGGGAAGAGTCGACCGGGGAACGCAGCGTAACCACGCTTCTGAAGGGTGGATTGAGAACCATTACCGGCGCGATCGGAAAACAGAATCCCGATGCCTATCGAATGAATACACCGGTAGCCACCATTGGTATCCGGGGTACGCATTTTGAAGCCGTACTCGCCGATGGCCTGGTGGTTGGTGTCTGGCGGGGAGGGGTGCAGGTGCGCAATGAAGCCGGTGCCCTGGAAATCGGGCAGGGCGCGGCCTTTGATTATCTGCATGTGGCATCGGCGGCCCAGGCACCCATGGGCCAGATCGCGGTACCCGCCCCATTGCAGGGGCGTACGCCGGTACCGCTTCCGCGGAAAGCGCCGCCAGCAGTACAGAGTGAGACCACAGGGCAAAGCGGCGAGCAGAAAAAGCCGGGCGCGGCCCCAGCGGTTGCGGTCGCAAACACCCCTCAGACCGTGCCTTCCCGGGAAGCCCAGCACGCACCCGCCGAAAAACAATCGACCGGTGGGGAGCTGCCTATGGCCACTGCCATGCAGGAACCTGCGCCATTACCTGCAACCGTAGTGATGAATGAACCTTTGGGTCCCCAGCCAGGCACACTTACAGAGCCCACCCAGCTACTGGAACCGGTATTTTCACCGGATCCCCTGGCCACTTCCGTACCCCGGCAGTTTCTTGAAGATCAGCGCCTGTCCAATTTGGAGCGCCAGCGCTTGAGTGATGACAAACGCATCGGCATGTTGATTCTCAGCGGTCCGGCACCAAAACAGTTTCCCCTAAATCAGGGGCCATTGACCGGTGGCTATGCCACGGCGGAGGATCTTGGGCCGGTGATTGCCACCTCCGCGGCGGATCCCGGACACAACAGCTTCGCCGATTTTCTCAGTGCGGGTATCCGTGCCCTGTACCGTCCTGGCAGTGTAAACACCTTGCCGCCACCCTTCCCTGTGCCGGCGTCACCGGGAGGTACGGTGCAATGGGGTGCCTGGGATGCCAATCCGGGTAACCCGCTGCAAGTGCAAACGGACCCGCAGAATCCATTGGTGCATCAGCCGGTAGGGCAGCCGGTATTCTGGGCCACGGCTATTCCGGCTTCCAAGGCGACCCTGGATGCACGCTCCGGGGTAGGGGCATTCAATCATGTGATGGCCGCCTTTGGTCATGCCTCCAATGTGATAACGGGCAATGCCATTGTCACCGCTGATGTCACCTTCAATGCCAATATCGATTTCAATACCGGACTGGTGAGTGCCGGGCAAATCACCCTGGGACATGCACCTTCCCTGTTGCCGGAACAATGGACGGTGAATTTCACCGGGCAACTCAATGGTCCCATCGTGAACGTGGATCCATCCAATATCAGTGGCACTGTCAGCGGCGGTTTCGGGAGTCACTCCGTGGAAGGTGAACTGGGCGGAATTATTACCGCACCGGGAAATGTCATCGGTGGTGGATTCAGTTTCGCATCCCAGGTGGATGGTCGCATCCATGCGGAAGGGTTGTTTGTGGTGAGGGAATAAGCCCGCCGAAAGCAGTGCCTTGGCTAGAATCTTCTCACCGTCATCGGCGCAGGCCGGAATCTCTTGAATACACTGCCATCGTATGGAGATACCGGCCTTCGCCGGTATGACGGGGTGTAAATGATTGCCTTGACCCGAATGAGTAAGGTATTTACGTAAAAAGCAGCCGTCATTGCGAGCGAAGCGCGGCAATCTCCCTGGGTTGGCAGTCACTATACAGATCCAGAAAAGTGGGTGTTGCATTCAGGAGATTGCTTCACTCCGTTCGCAATGACGTGCCTTTGCCTTGACCCGAATGAGTAAGGTATTCACGTAAAAAGCAGCCGTCATTGCGAGCG
>CBDUNQ010000328.1:0-3579 GCA_965368625.1 uncultured Gammaproteobacteria bacterium | reverse complement strand
TCGCCCTGGATACGGAATTCATGCGTGAAAAGACCTACTTTCCGCAGCTATGCCTGTTACAGCTTGCAACTCCCGAGTGGGCCGTCTGTGTGGATCCATTGGCGGATCTGGATCTGACTCCTTTACTGGACAGCCTATATCGAAGCGATCTCGTCAAGGTATTGCATGCGGCGAGTCAGGATCTGGAGATATTCTTTCACCTTCGTGGTTCCCTGCCGGCACCGGTTTTTGACACGCAAATGGCTGCACCTTTACTGGGCTACGGGGAACAGATTGGCTATGGGAATCTGGTTGCGGAAGTACTGGGTGTCAAACTGGACAAGGCGCATTCCCGTGCAGACTGGGCATATCGACCCCTGAGCGCCGAGCAGATTCAATATGCTGCGGATGACGTGATCTATCTTGCCCGGCTGTACCCGGTGCTGTCCGAGCGCCTGCAGGCCAAGGGTAGGGCACAGTGGCTTGAGGATGATTTCAGTAAGCTCTGTGATGCGAATCGATATGCCTCTCCCGCTGTACAAGCCTGGTTGCGTATCAGAGGGGCGGAGCGCTTGCATGGTCCGCGTTTATCCGTGTTACAGAAACTGGCCGAGTGGCGGGAAAATACGGCACAATCGGAAAACCGGCCTCGTGCCTGGCTACTGCGTGATGACGTATTACTGGATATTGCGCGTCATCAACCCCAGGACAATGCCGGCCTAAGCCGAATTCGGGGTATGAATGAGCGTACTTTGAAAAAACATGCCGCACGTCTGCTGAAGTTGATACAAGAAGCGCGAAATCAGAAGCCGGTAATTGATAAGATGACAGTGCGTGGTGAAAAACCCACGCCCGCCATGGAAGCCTTGGCAGATGTGTTGATGGCAATGGTTCGCTTGCGTGCCCTGGAAGAAGGTATGAATCCGGTGGTTTTGGCCAGCCGCAAGGATGTGATTCGTTTATTGCAGCAAGAGAATGACACGCCGCTGCTGCAGGGCTGGCGGCGTGCCATGATTGGTGATGAACTTCAACACATGCTTGCGGGCCAGCGTTGTTTACAAATTGTGGATGGAGTACTGCAAATCAGTACAATTCCATAGCAGGGTATGGCTGGCTACCCGTGTTAATGAATTTCCACCGAATCGCATAGTTGGAATACGCCATCCACGAAGTTGCGCTCTTGCTGGCTGGTGCAGAACAGACTGGTAAGGGATAATGCTTTCAGGTGGCGCTGAAAAGAAGTTTCAGACCCTTCCTGCATATTCCCGCGTAAATTGATTGCCATGGGATTGCCATCGTTGTCGATCACGATGATGGGGTGGTATCCAAGCAACAAGCCATACATATTCAGGCGTCGCATTCCGGCATAGGTGCTCATTTCGGGTGCCAGAACATGGGTGCGTAGTACCTGTTTTGGCAGCATACGCGCCAACATGGTTTCCAGGGATTGCAGACGTAGATACGTCTGTTCCGTAAAATACATGCTGGCTGAATTTTTCCACAATGCCTGGGTGGACCTGGCTTCCTTGGGAAGAATGGCCGCCAGTAAGAAGCGCTCCGGTTCTTCGGAAAAAGCGCGGTTAAACCGATCCAGTTCATCTTGAAAGCGTTGGTTCACATTGCCTGATACCTGTAAGCCCCCGTCGCTTTTTATGGTATACAGCGTATTGCCAACAATTGCCGGCATATGCTCCATTCCAGGGTAGGGTGACAATGGTAATGCGGATTGTGTCATGATCGAACTTCCTCCGTATTCTTAATCGACTGATGACAAGTTGTTAGTATGCGGCCATGTCAAATGCAGGGTTCATGCCATTGTGCTAAGCACTTGTTTGATGGATCATTGTCAGCATGATCCGGAAATCCAGGTTCGTCAAACTGTTGCAACTCAACGACAGTGGTGTAAGGATTCCGGCAAACAGGCGACAATGGTGCCTACTATGTCAGTCGCTGTGAAACGACGCTTTGCCCCAAGGGCGTGGCAGATCAAGGGTTAACGCAACATTCAGTGTAAAAAGGAAAGGATAATGGTATCGAGTATTGAAGAATTGACCGTGCGCTATGAGGAAGACGGTATCGAAACCGTTAAGGAACTCGACAAAAAGGTGCTCACCAAGGGGGCATGGTCTACGATTATTTATCGGTATCAGGACTGGGATCGGCGCAAGGAGGAATATGGGCCGGATAAATACACCATTCGGCGCTATCAAAAGCGCAGTGGCGAATATCAGCAAAAGTCGAAATTCAATATATCCAGTAAGGATCAGGCCAAATCCATCATCTCCGCACTGCAGGAATGGATTGGGGATGAGTGACAATTCCTTCATACATTTTAGGCGCACGCGCACAGATCACCTCTGTGGCGCTTAGGATTGTCATCGGGTACGCGCGCAGTATCTCCCAGAAATCCAGCCTCACAGATAGATTACCGGGGCTTGCCGGGCTCAGCTGCGAATGCCTTTGCCCTTGCGTAACAGGTACAGGCTGAACCCATAGAGAAAGCCAATGACACTGAGGATGATGCCGTACGATGCATACAGGCTGATGTCGGATATACCGAGAAAGCCATAGCGAAAGGCATTGACCATATAGAGAATCGGGTTCCCCAAGGATAGTGTCTGCCAGAATTCGGGCAGCATATGTATGGAATAAAAGATCCCACCGAGATAGGTAAGGGGAGTGAGTACAAAAGTTGGAATTATAGAGATGTCGTCGAAACTGTTTGCATAGATTCCATTGATGAATCCCGCAAGTGAAAACAAGGCGGATGTGAGAATCACTACACTGATAATTACCCCGAAATGGTAAAATTGCAGTGAACTGAACAGCAGAGATACCAGAGTAACTGCGATACCAACACTGATTCCGCGCGCCATGCCACCCGCAACAAAGCCAAGCAGAATAAGATAATTTGGCGTTGGAGAAACCAGCATTTCCTCAATATTATGCTGGAACTTTGCCCCGTAGAAGGATGACACCACATTGGCATAGGAATTGGTGATGACGGCCATCATGATCAGGCCGGGAACGATGTAATCCATGTAGGGGACGCCATCCATATCGCCGATTTGTGAACCGATCAATGTCCCAAAAATCAGGAAATACAGTGCCGTGGTGATAACCGGTGGCAGTATGGTCTGAATCCATATTCGGGAGAAACGCAAAACTTCCCGAATCAGTATGGTTTGGAAGGCAATGGCTTTCTCGTTCAGGTTCATTGCGGCCCCTGAGGATTTCCATTTTCCACCAGATGCATGAAAAGCTGCTCCAGACGATTGGTTTTATTCCGCATGCTCAATACCTGTATATTCTGCTCCGAAAGTGTCGAAAACAGGAAATTTATACTGCTGTCTTTGGATATTTCCACTTCCAGGCGGGTTTCGTCCAATTGGCGGATGGTGTAATTGTCGATCGCGGGTAAGTTCTTCAACGGGCTTGCCAGATCCAGCACAAAGGTTTCCATATGGAGCTTGTTGAGCAGGGATTTCATGCTGCTGTGCTCCACCACCCGACCCTCATCGATAATGGCTATGGAGCGGCACAGGTTTTCCGCCTCTTCCAGATAATGCGTGGTAAGGATAATGGTGGTTCCCTGTTCAT
>CBDUNQ010000327.1:0-3590 GCA_965368625.1 uncultured Gammaproteobacteria bacterium | reverse complement strand
GACGTAGTGCGTAAAGATTTATGCGCCTTATGGAATGGTGATGCCTTCGCAGCGGTGCGCATCATGGAATATGAGCCACAATTAGGGCCGGGACGGGCAAGGATACCCGGTCACCCATACGTTGCGCTTTTGGACTTGGCGCGAATAAAAAACATGGATGCGCTTATGCTGCTGGGTGCAGCCTATATGAACCCGGAGTGGGGTATACCCTTCATTGCGGGGTCACCCTATGGGGCTAAAGCCAAAACCGTTCATGATGATCTGTATGCTGAAGGTTGTTGCTACAACAGGTTACTTTCGTACGCCTATTTATATTTGGCGGCTGACCTCTATGGCAATGAAGAAGCTGCCGAGTATGTGGCTCAACTGCAAAACATACTGAAGCCGGGGGAGCAAAAAACCATTCATTCGTGGTTTGAACAGTTTGAGGTGTTTCCTAATGTGGGGTCATATTACAAGCCAACGAAAATGCTTCCGCTGGATTTTTCGCACTTGAAACCGGCGCATTGAATGTTATCGACATCCATAAGTAAAAAAGGTAAAGGTTACTGGTTACTGTAGTTACCATGCTTGCATCAACAACCTTATATGATTTGCTTATAAAACGCATAGTGAAAGACGTAGGTAACGCGATGGTGTGAGTACCTGATGCTATCCATGCGCAGTGAGATAGGTTGAGTTGTGTTTGTCGCTGTCAATCTGCATGCCGACCACCTGTGCATGATCCGCCTCGAATTCAACCGGCAATTCCCTGGCCAGTATTGCGACAGCGAAAACGGTCTACACTATAAATTAACTTCGGTACTCTGAATTGGCACTGGTACAGTGCGCAGGGTATCCATTAGGTCGAAGGGTGATGCGCGCGACAACGCAAGCGGCTATTCAGGGAGTCTATGATTCATCAAGTCGCCCCTGTTTTTGCGAGACAAGCGCAGCATCTCATGCCGTACTATCAAGCGCTTGGGGGTTGCCGTGTTGTGTCTGGCGCATACAGCCCTTTCGGATTGATGCATCTATTGGGAAGTTCGCCAATGATACATAAGGAATGGAGCATGAAATCATGAAACGATACGTTGTCATCTTTTGTGTCCTCCTTGGTGGCTGCAGGGTCGTTGATAATCCAGCCGGGCTGGAATCTGAAGGCTTCTTCGATCCGGCGCTGGTAGGTGAATGGGTTGGTCAGGAACCGATTACCGGTACACTTGTGGATGTGCGGTTGACTATCCTTCCTTCTGATGTGAATAGCGGAATTGCAATTGCTGAAACGGATGACCCCGGCGAACCCCCTCAGGTGCAATGGTTTTGGCTCAATGAAGTGAATGGTGCCGTTATGGTATCCATCCCCTTATGGGATGAGGAAACCCATATGGGGTACATGATTTTTCGTGTGCATGAAGTGAATCAGCAAAGGCTCACACTTTGCCATGCCCCGCAAAATGATAACTGGGATTCCGAAGAATGTATTCATTATATTCGAGTCAGTGCTGACGATGAGTAAAGAAGGGGTTATCCGTCGTGGTGACGAACAGGAATCCTCACCCCAGCATATCCATGACCCGCTTGCGATCAAAACCCCAGGTTTCCGGTTCCTCGATGCTCTCGATGGTTTCCTGGGAGCGGGTGAGGTCGATGACCTTGGGAGGAATCGCGGAGCGGCTGGTGCTGGAGTAAAAGATTTTGATCTTGGGTTTCAGCAGGGTTTTTGCCGATTGCTCGGTTACTATGCCCAGGCGGCCGGAGTGTAATTTTATCAGCGTGCCCACCGGGTAAATGCCCACGGTTTTCACAAAGGCCTTGAATACGGTGTCATCGAAATGCCCGTCTTTCCATTCCGCCATTTTTTTCAGGGCTTCGGCCGGTTCCCAGCCTTTCTTGTAGCAGCGATCCGAGGTGATGGCATCGTACACATCGCAAATGGCACCCATGCGCGCTTCCAGTGAAATTTCCTCACCCTTGAGTCGGTCGGGGTAGCCACTGCCATCCATTTTTTCATGGTGGTGCAAACACACATCCAGGGCGATTTCATCCACGCCAAAGGATTCCTTGAGCATTTCCCAGCCGCGGCGCGGGTGATTCTTAATGACTTCGAATTCATTGTCGGTGAGCTTGCCGGGTTTGTTCAGCACGTCTTCGGGGATGGCCATCTTGCCCACGTCATGCAACAGGCCCGCCATGCCCAGGGATTGCAGGCTGCCCTTGTAGCCCAGTTCCTTGCCCAGGGCGATCATCAATGCGCAAACGGCTACCGAGTGCAGGTAGGTGTAATCATCCTTGGTCTTCATGCGCGAAATGCTGAGCATGGCGGCGGGGTTGCGGGCCACCGAGGCGGAGATTTCTTCCACCAGGGGGGCGGCATCATCGGCCTTGATGGAGTTGCCCATGCGGGCTTCGCTGAACATGGCTACCGTGGCTTGCTTGGCGCGGGCCAGGGTTTCACGAGCGTTTTCCAGTTCATCTTCCAGGGGTACCACCGCTGGTTTTTCATTTTGTGTGGAAGGTGGTTTTTTTTCAGGTGCCGCCGGTTTGGGGGCCTGGCCGGCCACATCCAGCCCTTTGGCGGTGTCGATCCACACATGGGTGATGCCGGCATCGATAATGGCCTTCACGTCTTTCTTGTCGGTGAGCTTGAAAGAACTTTTCCAGAAGGGGTGCTTGAGCCAGCTGCCATCCAGTTTATCCAGGAACATTCCCAGCCGTAAGTTTTCGACGGATATCTTTTTGCGCATATATTTCCTGCTCTCAACGCGGCATCGAGGGTACGGAGCTTTTACCAATATACCATTGATCAAGAGTTCTCCGTATTGATGTCACTCATTCAACCGGCTAGCGGCTACTCCTTTCGCGTGTGTACCGGTTCCATTCCATGTTTTCACAAGGCACCACCCCATGAGTCATGCCGCGGCTGTATTCAGGTCTTCACATGAGCACATAGAGGGCCAGTAGCACCAGGATATACAGTATATCCACGGACCACCGGCTTTGTTCCCGTGTGTTGGTGAGGTCCATCACCCCCTGCCGAATCAAAAAGGTATACAGCACAAAGTACAGCACCGGGATCACATGCACATGCCAGGGGAAGTCATCGGCCTGTCGGCCGAAAAAAGACAGTATCCAGTCAATCTGATTGTAAATGCCGTTGAGCCCCAGGCTGGCATTGATAAACATCCATTTCACCTGGTCACGACCGAAGATCACCAGATAGAACACCAGGTAGATAGCAATGGCGAATCCACCATGGGCAAACAGAAAGCCGGTGGGGGTTTCCAGATCTTTATAGGCGATGAGAAAACCCGACCCCCCGAACATGAACATGTGAATCAGGAAGAATGGGTAGATCATGTACCAGGGCACATCGCTGCCTTTTTCATAGCGCTTGCCGTTGATGGTGATGTCGCCATGCAATTTCATGAGTTGCGGTTCGCGGGCCAGGGTCCATGTAGTGAGCTGTGTGCTATCTGTAGTCGGCAGGTCCACGGCTTTTTATAGTGTTTTTCTCACTATTCGTGGTCAACCAGGGTAGCACGCAGGAAACCGGCCCGTGTGCGGCTACTCCAGGTCAGAATGGCACTTACCCGGTCGTAAAACCCACG
>CBDUNQ010000326.1:0-3614 GCA_965368625.1 uncultured Gammaproteobacteria bacterium | reverse complement strand
CCTGGGAGGGGAAGATGTCCGCAATGAAGTGTCGGCACTGGCTTTGCTGGATGAAATCGACCCGCAAACCATGGGCCGGGAGCAAAATGCATTGGCAGGCCTGTTGCGCCGCCTGCTGATGGAAAAGCAACAGGCAAATCTGCAATTACGAAATGAGCGCAAAGTGTTTGCGGAGCGTGAAGCCCGCATTCGGGAACTGGAAACGCAGCTGGAGGCAGTTACCTCCATTGAGCAAAGTATCAAAGAGCGCCAGAAGGCGCAGCAGGGAGTAACACCATGAGTGGTTGTAAATACCGAATCCTACTGGTCGATGATGATCGCAGCTTATTGCGTCTCTTATCCATGCGTCTGTCGGCGGTGGGGTATGAAGTGGCCGCCGTTGAGAGTGGCGAACAGGCACTGGCCCAGCTATCGGTATTTCGACCGCATCTGGTGATCACCGATTTACGCATGGATGGCATGGACGGAATGACCCTGTTTGACATGATCCATAATCGCAGCCCGGCCCTGCCGGTAGTGATCCTCACGGCCCATGGCACCATTCCCGATGCCGTGGATGCCACCAGTAAAGGCGTGTTCAGCTTTCTTACCAAACCCTTCGACAGTCAGATGTTATTGAAGCAAGTGGTGCGGGCATTGAAAGTGAGTGGTGAAACCCGGGTGGGCAATCAGGAAGACAGTAATGCCGACTGGCGTCGCGACATTGTCACGCGTAGCCCCTTGATGGAGGATTTGCTGGGCCAGGCACGTCTGATTGCCGAAAGTGAAGCCAGCGTATTCATCCATGGTCAAAGCGGCACCGGAAAAGAGTTGCTGGCGCGGGCCGTACACAAGGCCAGTGCCCGGCATGATGCGCCCTTTGTGGCGGTCAATTGCAGCGCCATCCCGGAATCCCTGCTGGAATCCGAGTTGTTCGGCCATGCCAAGGGCGCTTTTACCGGCGCGAACCGGGATCATAAAGGCCTGTTCCAGACGGCCCACGGCGGTACTCTCTTCCTCGATGAAATCGGTGATATGCCGCTCAGCTTTCAGGTGAAGCTGTTGCGTGCACTGCAGGAGCGAACGGTGCGGCCGGTGGGCTCCACCCAGTCCGTGGATGTGGATGTGCGCATTATTTCCGCCACCCACCGGGACCTGGAAGAGGCACTGCAGGAAGGAGGATTCCGGGAAGACCTCTACTACCGCCTCAACGTGGTTACCCTGGAATTGCCGACGCTGGCAGACCGTCGTGAAGATATCCCCCTGTTGGCCAATCACTTCCTGGAAAATATCGCCGGTGTCAGCAAAAAACGCATCAAGGGTTTTGCCCCGGATGCCATGGAGTTACTGCTGGCAGCTCCCTGGCCGGGTAATGTCCGTCAGTTTTACAACGTGGTGGAACAGGCCGTGGCGTTTTCCACCACGCCACTGATACCCGCCAGTCTGGTGCAGCGGGCTTTGCGGGATAAATCCCGCGAAATGATGGCCTTTGCCGATGCCCGGAGTCAGTTTGAGCGGGATTACCTGACGCAGTTACTGCAAATCACCAATGGCAATGTCACCCATGCGGCGCGCATCGCCAAGCGGAACCGCACGGAATTTTACAAGTTGCTCCATAAACACCATCTGCAGCCGGCCCAGTTCAAGGAAGCCCGGGGCTGATACTTCGATTCCCGGTACTAAGAACCGCCAACTTCATGCCTGCCGCCACTTTCGGGTGGCTGTGGGCTGAGGGGTGACGGTTTCGGTAATCCTTTATAATTAACTGATATAAAAACGAAAATCAGTTTTTCTCCGGTGTAGCTTGCGCCCAAAATGGTTTGTTTATTGGCGGTCGTGAGGCGTAGAACTCTCTCACTGTCTTTAATTGGCGACACCAAAAAGCCCGTGCTTATTGGAATTATCACAATGCCCTGAAAACCCTGTCTCCATCTGGCGACCAAAATCCATGGTTTATGGGGTGTCTTGGCGTATATTTTTTTGTAACCTTATGAAAATAAATATAAATAAATTTATGGCATGGGGGTTGCAATGGTTTAGGCATGCGGTGCCCGGACAACATGCTCCATCGGCCACGGAATGGCCACCTGTCTGGGTTAACCGCACCCGGTTCAGTGGTCAGGAAGAACCCGCTGGCGTGCTAACCCGCGGCTTTTCGTGCCAGTCACTGAGCAAGTCAGGATCCGGTTATGGCCATTGGCGGGCCGGATCCTGACCGGCGGACATATCCGCCAAGCCATGCGTCGAAGGAATCTTCGTCTCGGGCTGTGTTACTGATCTCCTGTGTTTGTGTGATGTTATACCTTTTTCATCCCTGATCCCCGTGGGATTGTCGCGTGGCCCTTGCCACGCTTTTTTTTGTCTGGAGTTTCGGTCAGGTCTGACGGCTGCATGGATATATCCTCTGGCTCATTGGCTGTCGCAATCCTTGTTTACCACAGACATGGGTAGCGTGATTCATCATGTGTTGGAGGTTTGCAGGCCGTGTACGATCGGGGGCCATCTGAGAAGTTTTTCATCAGGTGCTGGATGCGTTGCCATACCACAGGTATTCTATAGGCCCAGTTGTGTACCCCACACAGACATGGGAATCTTTTTTTGAAATGGTTGTCACAGACGGAAATCTCGAAAAGCCGCAAGGGATAACCTGGCCAGTGCGGGTGTACTACGAAGATACTGATGCCGGTGGTGTAGTGTATTACGCCAATTATCTGCGTTTTCTGGAGCGGGCCCGCACCGAATTACTTCGTGCTCTGGGGGTTGATCAGCAGCGCTTGCGAACAGATGAAGGGGTGGTGTTTGCAGTACGTTCGGCTCAAGTGGATTTCCATAAACCTGCCCATCTTGATGATGCGCTGTCGGTGACGGCCAATGTGACCAATTGCCGTCGGGCCAGTCTCATGTTTGAACAAAAAATATTTCGCACGGGTACGACTTCCCTGTTGCTTTGCAGTGCGGAGATCCGTGTTGCCTGTCTGCAGGCGGAATCCCTGAAGCCACACCCCATCCCTGATTACCTATTACAGGAACTGCACAGTGGTCACTGATCTTTCATTCACTCACTTGATTCTCAATGCCAGTCTGATCGTGCAACTGGTCATGCTGTTATTGCTGCTCATTTCACTGGTTTCCTGGACCTTGATATTCCGCAAGCGTTCGGCCATTCGCGAGGCACGTGCCGAGGCGAAGGATTTCGAAGAGCGTTTCTGGTCAGGTGGAGATTTGTCAAAGTTGTTTCGCGAAACTTCCGCCCATGAAGACAGTGCCTCGGGCCTGGAAAGTATTTTCCTGGCGGGTTTCAAGGAGTATGCGCGCTTGCGTGGCCAAAAAGGCATGGAACCCATGGATGTGGTGGAAGGCGCGCAGCGCGCCATGCGGGTATCCCTCTCCTGGGAAGTGGATGATTTGGAACGGCACTTGTCCTTTTTGGCCACGGTGGGTTCCACCAGCCCGTATATCGGTTTATTCGGAACCGTTTGGGGCATCATGAATGCGTTTCGTGGTCTGGCCAACGTACAGCAGGCCACCCTGGCCATGGTGGCTCCCGGGATTGCGGAAGCCCTGATCGCCACGGCCATGGGGCTGTTTGCGGCAATCCCGGCGGTAGTGGCGTATAACCGTTATGCCACGGAAGT
>CBDUNQ010000325.1:0-3615 GCA_965368625.1 uncultured Gammaproteobacteria bacterium | reverse complement strand
ATAAAAAGAGGTATGCATCACTTCCAGCAAACCATCCTTATCCATATCGAACCAGACCGGTTGCCGTCCACCTTTGTCGGGATCATCACCAAATCCGAATTCTTCGGAACGGTAGTACAACATGCCATTGACGTTTTCATAAAACTGCGGGTTACAGCAGATTCCGGTGCTGACCATCAGATCCTGGTCACCATCGTTATCCATATCGGCCCAGGTACCTCCGTGGGTATCTTCCCAGGCACCATCACCGTCCCAATAGCCCGAGGCATCCAGGCGACGCCCTTCATCCTTGAACTTACCGGAACCATCATTTACGTAAATGCTGTTTCGCCGCGCATGGTTATTGGCGAACAGATCGGGGAAGCCATCGTTATTGACATCCGCCCAGGCGGCGCCATAGGTGGCTGTGATATTCCCCATTCCCGCGGATCGGGTTACGTCGGTAAATTGAATCTGTGCCTGTGATACAACGGGCACAACCAACAATGCGCACTGAATTGCACGCACAATAATGCGACTTCTGTATGGAATCCCCATGGACTTACTCTCCTTGTCTGGCGCCGCATGGCTACCAGCTTCTTATAGTTGTGCCGTTTTTCTTATACAGAGCATGCTTCACCCTGTTGCCGGTGAGTCTAGCCCAGAAATCCGGATTATTGCAACTGCCGGCTTGTATTTTTTGCACAACCCATCGTCGCACCAGGTTCATGGAGACCTGCAGGGGAAACCTGGTCACTGCTTGGGGCACTGTATTTAGGTAGGATCAGCAATAACAGTATGAAGCAATTAGCTGATTTTTAACGGTAGTTCTGCTAACTGTGGCAGAGGTACAGGTCACACTGTTTCAATAAACGTTTTTACCTATAAACCCCTTGAACACCGTGAGGAAGGTGATCTTGATATCCAGAAACAGGCTCCAGTAGCGTATATAGTCGAGATCATATTTGACCCGCTGTTCCATTTTATCCAGGGTTTCCGTTTCACCACGGAACCCATTCACCTGCGCCCAACCGGTAATGCCCGGCTTTACCTTGTGACGCAACATATAGCCCTGTATCAGAGAACGGTACTCTTCATTATGGGCAACGGCATGGGGGCGAGGCCCCACCACCGACATGGTCCCCTGCAGGACATTGATGAATTGCGGAAATTCATCCAGTGACGTACGACGCAGAAAAGCGCCAAAGGGGGTAATGCGGGAATCACCCTTGGTAGCCTGCACCACTTTGTCATTATTTTCACAGACATACATGGTACGAAACTTCCACACCTCAATCTGTTCACCGCCTATTCCATAGCGTCGCTGCTTGAAAATGACCGGGCCTGGCGAAGTCAACTTCACCCCCAGGGCGATCACCAGCATGGGTATGGCAATGATCGTAAGAATCATACTGCTGAGGATAATATCTTCGATGCGCTTGGTAATCCCATCAACCCCGTAAAATGGACTTTCATAGATACTGACCGTGGGCAAGCCCTGTAAGGTAGTCCAGCGCGCATGTAACAGGCTGAACATGAAAAAGTCCGGAACGATATACACGGAAACGGTACTATCGGCCAACTTGGTAACCAATTCACTGATACGCTTTTCCGCACTCATGGGTAATACCACGTAAACCGTATCCACCTTCCCTTCACGCGCATGTTTCACCAGGTCATTGAAACCACCGCAAACCTTGACATTTAAATCATCCAGACGCCGACCATCGGCCGCCGCACGGTCATCGTAGTAGCCGACAAAGCGATAGCCCATCCAGGGCATACTCTTAATGGCTTGTTCCACCTTCTTGCCCAGAGGGCGCACACCCAGAATGGCCACGCGCCGGGAATTTCCTTTCTGGCTGCGAACCAGGCGCAGTAACAGGCGACGGGTGGCATGCAAAAAGATCAAACCCAGAGGAGTCAATACAAACCAGACTCCCATTTCATCCATACGATAGTAAGCAGTGTGCCAGGGCATATAGCCGATGAGCAGCAACAGCATGCCGGCGATGATCCAGGAACCCAGGATGCGCAAGGATTCCCGCCACACGGGAAGACCGCGCCAGACCCGGTACACTTCATTGTATTCCGCTACAAATTGAAAAATGATCAAGCCGATTACACTGGCCCAGGCGTGGCGCGCCTCCCAGGGAATACCCAGGATAATGGTCGAAAGCCAAAGGCAGGCCACTACGCCGAGATTATCTACGGCACGGGAAATGGCCATGATTTTTGAGTGAAAAGGGCGGATAAATCCACCTGGCTGCCCCACCTCACTGATGGAGGTACTGAACATTCCCTTAAGTGCTTCCCTTAGGTATTTCATCAGTAAAGAAACCCGCATTTTTATTGTGGCGACCAAATTAAAAAACTATGCATTCCACCGCCACTATAGCGGCATACCCCATGGATCATTGAGTGCATTGAAAATGGCCCGAATGAAAAAAGTGCATGAATTCTACATCATTACAGCCACCCTCACGCATTAATTTGAGATGAGTTCCGGTTTCTCGATGCTGCGCCTGTCACTCAGTAACCCTCAAATTGTATTACGCAATAAACCTTGTAGCAGACAACCGATACGGCCCAACTTTTGTCGAATTCTATTACAGCATTCCACAAGCAGAGAAATACCGGAGCAGCATTACAATTAAAATTATAACTAATTGATTATTAGTGATTTAATACTACATACACCGATGCAGGCCGGATCGGCTTCGGGTACATCCTGCACCCTGCCAGTGTTGATTTATTTTACAAATCGCTTGGACAGCAAACACCACGAATAACATAACTAATTGTTTTAATTATTTTTTTATTTGATGGCCCTGCTATTGCATCATTCCAACTGTGCAATGGAATTGCAGCATGGGTTTTGGTGCTGGCCCCGGGAACAAGGGGCAGTCCTCCATTGCGAGAGTCTAATAACCCAAACGTAATGACAGGGATTTCGTTATGAAACAATGCACCCCTTTTTTACTAGCTTCCGCGAGCCTCCTTTTGCTTGCCCCCCAGGCACAATCCGCTACCGTCACACTGGAAGGTGCCACCGTGATCTTCAGTTACGATGACACCGCCGTCAGTCCCGCCTATGGAAATCTGTTTGTCGCCACAGATGCCCAGGGAGGCCTCACAGACGTAATCATGGCCACCCCTACCAACTACCGGGCCGAATCCGTTGGTGGTGTCGGCGCCAACAATGGGCTTCCCACCGATACCTTCAATGCCCTGGGTACGGTATACATCACGGCCAAAGCGGGTTATCAATTGGACGGGGTCTCGGTACGTGAGCGCGGGACCTACAACATGACCGCGGGTGGCACCTCGGTTTCCGTGGGTTCCAGCCTGGATATTTTCGATGCCGTGGACTTCATCTTCGGCCCGGCAGAATTCACTTCTATGACCACTACCGGTGACCTCACCCTGCGTGATGGGGTAAACCATAGCTGGCAGGGTACCGGAAGTTTTGATCTCACCACCAGTATCTGGGATGGCGTGGACAAGGTTGGCCTGCAACTCAGTGAAACCCTGACAGCCACCACCACCGCCGGTACCAATGAAGTGGCATGGATCGAAAAAACCTCCATTGGTGGTGGTATCGAATTTTCCATCATCACCAACCCGGTCCCGGTT
>CBDUNQ010000324.1:0-3635 GCA_965368625.1 uncultured Gammaproteobacteria bacterium | reverse complement strand
AAATTCATGGCGGAAGTGTTTGAGAAAACTCTGTACCGGCCAGGCAGCGGCATCCCCGAAGGCACAAATGGTATGTCCCTCAATCTGACCGGCGGCACTTTCCAGCAAATCAAGATCTTCGGGACGACCCTGGCCTTCTTCAATACGTTTGATCACGCGATACATCCAGCCGGTACCTTCCCGGCAGGGGGTACACTGGCCACAGGATTCCGCGTAATAGAATCGGGAAATACGCATCAAGGCCTTTACCATGCAGGTGGAATCATCCATTACGATCATGCCACCGGACCCCAATGCGGAACCGGCCTTGGAGAGTGAATCGTAATCAATGTCGCAATCCATGATCACATCCGCCGGCATTACCGGCATGGAGCAACCACCGGGAATCACTGCCTTGAGGGTATGGCCATCACGTACACCACCGGCCAGTTCCAGCAAGTCGCGGAACGGGGTGCCCATGGGAATTTCATAATTTCCGGGCTTGTTTACATGTCCGGATACGGACATGATCTTCATGCCGCCATTATTGGGTTTACCAAGATTGAGAAACCACTCCCCGCCATTACGCATGATGGCAGGGATGGAGGCCAGGCTTTCGGTATTATTGATGGTGGTGGGTTTTCCGTAGAGGCCGAAATTGGCCGGAAACGGTGGCTTGAAGCGTGGCTGCCCTTTTTTCCCTTCCAGTGAATTCAACAGCGCGGTTTCCTCACCACAGATATAGGCACCGGCACCGAGATGGCTGTATAGGTCCACATCCACACCCGAGCCAAGAATATTCTTGCCCAGCAGACCCGCTTCATAGGCTTCTTTCAAGGCCGCCTCAAAACGCTCAAAGGGCTCATGATGGAATTCACCACGCATATAGTTATAACCGGCGGTGGCCCCCATGGCGTAACAACCGATGGCCATGCCTTCAATCAGGGCGTGGGGATTGAAGCGCAAAATATCACGATCCTTACAGGTGCCCGGCTCCGATTCATCGGAATTACACACCAGGTATTTCTGCACCGGTGCACTGCGCGGCATGAAGCTCCACTTCAGACCTGTGGGAAAACCCGCGCCACCCCGACCACGTAACGAGGATTTTTTGATTTCCTCGATGATATCTTCCTGAGAAGTCTTGTTTTGCAGGATTTTCTTCCACGCCTCGTAGCCCCCCACTTTGAGATAGTTCTCCAGGGTCCAGGGTTCATCGAACTGCAATGTGCCAAAACAAACGTGATCGGTCATTGAATCGTTCTCGTGTTACTCCAGGGCATCAAGAATCTTATCCACTTTTTCGAGGGTAAGATTCTCATGGTAGTGGCCATCCACGGCCATCATGGGGCCACCGGCACAGGCCGCCAGACATTCTTCTTCCACCTTCAGGAAAATCCGTCCATCGCTGGTGGTACCGCCCAGCTTGGTTCCCAATTTGGATTCGATGTGCGCCACGATATCGTCGGCACCGCACAGCATGCAGGAAATGTTGGTACAGATGGAAACCGTGTGACGACCCACTTCCCTGGTCTCTATCATGGAATAAAAACTGGCCACTTCATAAACGGAAACCCGTGGCATTTGCAGGTAATCCGCCACGGCATTCATCATTTCCACAGTCACCCATTTCTGTTCATGCTGTACCGCATGCAGGGCGGCGAGCACAGCGGAATTCTTCTGGTCTGCAGGAAATTTTGTCAGCCAGTGGTCGATTTCCTGACAAACCTTTTCGGAAAGCTTCCCGGCTACATTGTTTTCTTGTGCACTCACCGTGTATAAAACCTCTCATTCATAACGCCGGAACTGATACTGGCATCTTCATTGAGACACCACAGCCAGCCTGCTGCCCTATCGCCAACCCTGCCTGCGTGGCACGCGGCATACATTCGATACGGCCTATCGGTCGATTTCACCAAATACGATATCCTGCGTTCCGATAATCGCCACCACATCCGCCAGCATATGCCCATGGGACATTTCATTGAGCGAAGACAGATGGGCAAAGCCCGGTGCGCGCACCTTGAGGCGATACGGTTTATTGGCACCATCGGAAACCAGGTAGACGCCAAACTCACCCTTGGGATGCTCAATCGCCGCATAAGCCTCTCCTCGGGGTATGGTGAAACCTTCGGTAAATAATTTGAAATGATGTATCAGGGCTTCCATATCCTGTTTCATCTCTTCACGCACCGGTGGTGCGATCTTGTGATCGTCAAGCATCACCGGACCTGGGTTCACGCGTAACCAGTCAACACACTGTTTGATGATGCGGTTGCTCTGGCGCATTTCTTCCATACGCACCAGATAGCGGTCATAACTATCGCCATTGACGCCTACAGGAATATCGAAATCCATTCGATCATATACTTCGTAGGGTTGTTTCTTGCGTAGATCCCACTCCACGCCCGAGCCACGCAACATGGGGCCGGTCAACCCCATCTGCAGTGCCCGCTCCGGAGACACTACGCCAATACCGACCGTACGCTGCTTCCAGATCCGGTTATTGGTCAACAGGGTTTCGTATTCATCCACACAGGTGGGAAAGCGTGCGGTGAAATCATCGAGAAAATCCAGCATGGAGCCCTGACGGTTTTCATTGAGCCGCCGTACTGAATCGGCATCATGCCATTTGGAAGTTTCATATTGCGGCATGCGTTCGGGCAGATCACGATATACACCACCGGGCCGATAATAGGTGGCATGCAGACGGGCACCGGAAACCGCCTCGTAGCAATCCATCAAGTCTTCGCGCTCGCGGAAAGCATAGAGAAAGATGGTCATGGCACCCACATCCAGTCCATGGGCGCCGATCCACAACAGATGGTTCAGGATCCGGGTGATTTCATCGAACATCACCCGTATGTACTGTGCTCGCAGAGGCGCTTCGATACCCAGCAGCTTTTCCATGGCGAGTACATAGCCATGTTCATTGCACATCATGGAGACATAATCCAAACGATCCATGTATCCGATGCTCTGATTGTAGGGTTTGCTCTCCGCCAGTTTTTCCGTGGCACGATGCAGCAAGCCGATATGCGGATCAGCACGCAGTACCACCTCACCATCCATCTCCAATACCAGGCGTAAAACACCGTGGGCTGCAGGATGCTGGGGGCCAAAATTCAATGTGTAATTTCTGATCTCAGGCATAAGTACTCAATTCACAGGCGGTTACCACATATTGGGCAGGGACCGCACTCATTAGAAATCATCACCCATACAATCAGGCAGAATCCGTCTTCGCCGGCGCATCCACATGCCCCTGGCGCGGTACGTCTTCGCGAATCACCTTAGGCACAAGCACCCGGGGCTCTATACTGACCGGTTGATACACGACCCGCTTCTTGATGGGATCGTAACGCACTTCCACATTACCACTGAGCGGAAAATCCTTGCGGAAGGGATGACCCACAAAACCATAATCGGTAAGAATGCGCCGCAGATCCGGATGACCTTCAAAGATGATTCCAAAGAGATCGAAGGCTTCCCGCTCATACCAATCCGCGCTATTCCAGATCTGAATTACCGAGGGAATCACCGGCAGATCATCATCGGGCGCATACACCCGCACCCGCAGCCGCTGATTGTTGCGCACGGACAGCAGGTGATAAACAGCCGCAAAGCGTCCGGCCTCGGCGGGATGCCCCACGGAA
>CBDUNQ010000323.1:0-3646 GCA_965368625.1 uncultured Gammaproteobacteria bacterium | reverse complement strand
ATCTTCAGCAATGGAAAAAATCGTTGGAATCACAGCAAAACCCATGGCAATGCCCACCACCAGGGAATTGCGCTGATCGAAGCCGATGCCCAGCTCAGTGCTCATCCACAGGCGCATATCCCCATCAAACAACAGCGCCTCCATGGGTTGGCTGAGCTGTATGGAAATCCAGACAATGGCCACAATGGGCAGAATCAACAGGGCGGCTTCCCACCCATCGGGCACCCGACTGCGCAGGTTCACCGGCAGGCGATGCCATAAATAGGCGAACAACAGTACGCCCAGGGGCAACATCAGCAACATGGTGAACACACCCGGCAAATGCTTCTCCAGGAATGGCGCCAACCACAACCCCGCCAGGAAGCCCAGGATTACCGTAGGCAGGGCTTCCATGATTTCAATGGTGGGTTTGACGATCTGGCGCATGCGTGGCGCCATGAAATACGCCGCATAGATGGCCCCCATGATAGCCAGAGGCATGGCAAACAGCATGGCGTAAAATGCCGCCTTCAGCGTACCGAAAACCAGAGGGGTGAGACTGAATTTAGGCTCGAAGTCATTGCTTGCCGATGACGACTGCCAGATGTAGTCGGGTTCGGGATAGCTTTCGTACCACACTTCAGACCACAGAGAGTAAAAGGAGATTTCCGGATGCTCGTTGTGTATGCGGGAAAAATGCAGGGTGCCCTGTTCATCCAGGGCGAGCAGGGCATCGCCGCGCGGCGCCACCGCCAGGCGGGTCAAGCCCTGTTCCGTCAGCGCCACCTGCAATACCGTGCGCTGGGCCGTGGCATGGTAGATGCCCAGCCAACCATTGGCATCGGCCACCAGGAAACCCTTGCGATTGTATTCCGGGGCAATGGCCCGCACCGCGGCGGTTTTACCTTCAAAACTGCGGATCTTCTTCAAGCTGTAATGATTACTTTCATCCCGCAGGAGGAACCACTGGCTCAACTGACCACGGGAATCCCCCACCAGCAGGGACAAACCACCCGCCAGATAGGAAAGACTGGTGATCTGGGCGCCACTACTGACGGCCACCAGATGTTCCGCCATCACCGGCAGCGACTTATCACGCACATCGTAATGCGTGATTCGATCCCTGCCATCACTTGCGTAAAGGGTATTCTGCTCCGGATCCAGCAACAGAAACCGCACCGTCTCCAGCCCCAGGGGTAATTGGCTTGCAGTACGCTCCAGGGTCACCTCTTCACTGAGAAAGGATTCTTCCTTTTCCAGGGCCACCATGGGCAAACGGCCATCTGCCGTGTAGGCGACCAGGGTGGTGGCTTCCCCGCTTTGCATGGTGAGCACTTCCAGTGCTTGGCCTTGCTCGTCCACGACAATGGGGTCTTCACCCAGGGGATACTCCAGCTCCGGAGTGATGGTGCGTACATCATTGGGAAAACGAACCCGGTAGCGGTGGCGAATCACCAGGGCCTGGCCATTGGAGAGACCCAGGGCTAGGATTCCGCTGCCCGGAGTAGCCGTCGCCACGCTGCGAATTTCACTTCCCTGCGGCAAGGGCAGAGTAATCCGCTGGAGTACAGTGCCATCGGCTGTGGCGAAAAACACCACTTCCCCGCTGCGTGCCAGCCGCATGCCGATTTCCGCCTGTTCCTCCATGGCCAGAAACAGGGTGTCGCTGGCATCGCCGGGAAGGCTGTACTGCGCCTCAGGCTCCAGGCCCGCCGGCTTCAACAGGGGCGTAACCACATATAGCAGGTAAAAGAAAATCAGCAGAATGGCGACAATAACACCACTGCCACCCAAACCTACGCCATAGCGGGCCAGGTGGTCCTTGATCAAGCGCCATTGATCACGTTTGCCGGGGTTATTCAACATGGGATCGGGAGTTCATCTGACCTGGAGGTATTCCAGCGGCCAAGCATAGTCTGCAAAGATTACAGTTTTGTGACAACGGCCCATTTCAGAAAAACTCGTGCATAATAAAAGGGTTTTCCTACCCAGTGAGTCATCATGGACAGCACCGACCTCAACCAGACTGAACTGTACATCAACCGAGAATTGAGCCTGCTGGAATTCAACCGCAGGGTATTGGACCAGGCCACGGACCCGGACACACCGCTGCTGGAGCGGGTAAAATTCCTCTGCATTGCCAGCACCAACCTGGATGAATTCTTCGAAGTACGGGTTTCCGGCCTCAAACAGCTGGCCGCCCTGGGTTCACAGCAGGCGGGCGCCGACAACCTGCGGCCGGCGGAATTGCTGCAACAGATCAGCACCACCGCCCACGCCCTGGTGGATAACCAGTATGCGATTCTCAATGATGTGCTGTTTCCCGCCCTGGAACAGGAAAATATCCGTTTCCTGCGCCGCACCCAGTGGAATACCAATCAGGCAGCCTGGGTGAAACGCTATTTTATTCAGGAATTACTGCCCCTGCTCAGCCCATTGGGACTGGACCCTTCACACCCCTTCCCGAGAACCCTGAACAAGAGCCTCAATTTCATTGTCTCCCTGGAAGGCAAGGATGCCTTTGGCCGCAACAGCGCCTTTGCCGTGGTGCAGGCACCACGCACCCTGCCACGCATCATTCGTATTCCCGGTGAGCACTCCCCCAAGGGCAGCCAGGATTTCGTATTTCTCTCCTCCGTAATCCATGCCCACGTACAGGATCTGTTCCCCGGCATGAGTGCCACCGGCTGTTATCAGTTCCGGGTCACCCGCAACAGCGACCTGTTTGTGGATGAAGAGGAAATCGATGATTTGCTGCGTGCCCTGGAGGGCGAACTGCTTTCCCGGCGTTATGGAGAAGCGGTACGTCTGGAAGTGGCCGATAACTGCACGCCGGAAATGGCGCAATATCTGCTCAACCAGTTCAAACTCAGCGAAGATGATCTGTATCAGGTCAACGGGCCGGTGAACCTGAACCGCCTCATGGCCCTGGCGGACCTGGTGGAACGCCCGGATCTCGCCTACCCCTCCTTCACGCCGGGCATTCCGCGCCGACTCAAGGGAGAGAAGAATATCTTTTCCGTACTGCGCAATGGCGACATCCTGCTACATCACCCCTTTGAATCCTTTGCACCGGTCATCGATTTTATTCGCCAGGCGGCGGCCGACCCCCATGTGCTGACCATCAAGCAAACCCTGTATCGCACCGGCCCCGATTCGGCCATTGCCGATGCCCTGGTGGCTGCCGCCCTGGCCGGCAAGGAAGTGACGGTGGTCATTGAATTGCGCGCCCGCTTTGACGAGGAAGCCAACATCAAGCTGGCAACCCGCCTGCAGGAAGCCGGCGCCCATGTGGTGTATGGGGTGGTGGGTTACAAGACCCACGCGAAAATGCTGCTAGTGACCCGCCGCGAAGGCCGGCGTCTGCGTCATTATGTACATCTGGGCACCGGCAATTACCACGCCCGCACCGCCCGCCTCTACACCGACTATGGCTTGCTCTCCGATGACAAAGTCATTGGCGAAGACGTACGCACCATCTTTCAGCAACTCACCAGTCTGGGCAAGGTGAAGCCCCTGAAAAAACTGCTGCAATCCCCCTTCACCCTGCACAAGGAAATGATCAAAAAGATCGAGCGTGAAGCCGAAGCCGCCCGTAATGGCAAGGAGGCCCGCATTATCATCAAGGCCAACGCCCTGCTGGAGCCACAATCCATCCAGGCCCTGT
>CBDUNQ010000322.1:0-3652 GCA_965368625.1 uncultured Gammaproteobacteria bacterium | reverse complement strand
ACGGTGACATCGGGTTTGGCCACGGAAAGCCGGTCCTGGGTGAGGCCATAGAGTTGATAGTATTCATGTTCACTGGGTAACAGCGCGCCTTGCATACGCTCCCGTTGCAGGCGCAGCATCATCACTACATCGCAATCAGCAATGCCTTCACACAGATCGTGATAGACCTGTACCCCCAGGGATTCCACATGGGCCGGGGTGAGGGTCTTGGGTGCCACCACCCGCACTTCACCGGTATTAAGTAAATTGAGGGCATGAATCTGCGAGCGGGCCACACGTGAATGCAGGATATCGCCCACAATGGCAATGCGCAGGCGGCCAAAGTCCGGGCCCTTCACGCGGCGAATGGTAAACATATCCAGCATCGCCTGGGTGGGGTGGGCATGGCGCCCATCACCGGCATTGATCACGCTCACATGAGGTGCCACATGGTTGGCAATGAAATGGGCGGTTCCACTGTCGGAATGGCGTACCACAAACATATCCACATGCATGGCTTCCAGGTTGCGCAGGGTATCCAGCAGGGTCTCTCCCTTGCTGGCACTGGAAACGCTGACATTGATGTTGAGTACATCCGCGGATAGGCGCTTGGCGGCCAGTTCAAAGGTGGTGCGGGTACGGGTACTGGCCTCAAAGAATAAATTGACGATGGTCTTGCCGCGTAACAGTGGTACTTTCTTCACGGTTTGTTCCGTTACCCCGGCAAAGGATTCGGCGGTATCGAGAATTTCCGTGAGCAAGGCGCGGTTCAAGCCTTCAATCGTGAGGAAGTGGCGCAGCCGGCCGTCACTGTCTACCTGCAGGTTTTTACCGCTCATGAAAGTTCCTGTATCTCCAGACCCAAGGGGGAAGGTCCCACCAGTTTCACATGTTCATGTTCCTGCAAAGTAATGGTGCGGCCTACCACGTTGGCCTGAATCGGTAATTCGCGGCCGTCGCGTTCCACCAGGACGGCCAGCATGATGGAGGCGGGGCGGCCATAGTCAAATAACTCATTGAGGGCGGCGCGAATGGTGCGTCCAGTGTGTAACACATCGTCCACCAGAATGATGTGACGATCATCCACGTTGAAGGGTAATTCCGAGGGGCGCACCTGGGGGTTCATGCCGATGCGGGTGAAGTCATCCCGGTAAAAAGAGATATCCAGGCTGCCCAGTTCTTCCTGAATACCCATCAGGCTATGCAACTGCTGGGCAACCCATACCCCGCCGGTGTGAATGCCTACCATGGCGGCATCGGTAATGCCCCGTTCAGCCAGAAGCTTGGTGAGCGCAGCTGACATATCCTGCAGCAAGGTAGTGACGGCATTGGCGTCATTCATGTGTAATCCCCATTCTGTTCGAGCCAGTTTTGGACAATGATTTGTGCCGCCAGGGGGTCCAGTGCCTGGTTTTTTCCGCGCTTGCCCCGCTGCGATCGTGCCAGCTGGGCTTCTTGTGAGCTGAGGCGTTCATCCATCATTTGCACCGGGCGGTTATACCGACCCTGGAGCCGCCGTGCAAAACGTTGTGCTGCCGCGCTGATGGCGCTGGGGCTGCCATCCAGTTGCAGGGGCAGTCCCACCACCAGTACCACCGGCTGCCATTCTTCCAGCAAGGCGCTTACCTGCTGCCAGTCGGGTTGTCCGTGATGGGCGGTCAGCGTGAGCAGTGGGGTTGCGGTCCCGGTGATGGTCTGGCCCACTGCCACACCGATGCGGCACTCGCCGAAGTCAAATCCCAGGACCACTCCATTGGACACGCGATCAGGCGTGCCCGGCATCACCGGACAACAGGTGCAGGTCGATCCCCAGCTTGGCAGCGGCTGCTTCCCAGCGTTCCTGGTGAGGCAGGTCAAAGACAATGTGCTCATCGGCCGGACCTGAGAGCCAGGTATTGGCCGCCATTTCCTGCTCCAGTTGACCGGCGCCCCAGCCGGCGTAGCCCAGGGCAATGAGGGCATTCTCCGGGCCTTCGCCCTGGGCGATGGCACCGAGAATATCCCGGGATGAGGTGATGCCGATGTCGTCCGTCACCTTGAGGGTGGCTTCCCAGTCCCCCAGAGGGCGGTGCAGCACAAAGCCGCGATCCTGCTGTACCGGGCCACCCAGATAGATGGGCAGCTTGCCGATGTCTTCGGTGACCGGCTTCAGGTCCATATGCTGCAGTACTTCCGCCAGGGTGAGGTTCATGGGGCGGTTGATGACGATACCCAGGGCGCCTTCCGTATTGTGCTCACACAGATAGGTAACCGTATGGAAGAAATTCGGGTCTTCCAGGTTGGGCATGGCGATCAGTAAGTGATTGCCGAGAAAGTCAGTGGTATGCATGCCTATAGTATCCGGCAGTCTGCGATCCGGCTCAAGGGGGGATAAATAGGGTTTTGCCTCAGCGCCCCTGAAGGCGGTTGCCGCTGGTGAATTCCCAGGTGCGGGTGATGTGCAGAATGTCGGTTTCTTCCCTGATTTCCTGGGGGAAGGGGGCGAAGGGGGCCGCCAGTTTCACAATGCGCAGCGCAGCATCATCCAGGATTTTATGGCCCGAAGGCTTGGTGATAACCACATCCAGTACCGTGCCATCGGCATTCAGGCTGACATTCACCCGCAGGCTGCCTGAAATTCGCTGGCGACGGGCATCATCGGGATAATTGAGGTCGCCGATGCGTTCCACCTTGGCCACCCAGTCATTCATGTAATTGGCGTATTTGAATTCCCGCGTACTGGCGGAAATGGCCTTTTCCTTTTTGCGCTGGGCGTAGGCCTTGAGCGACTGGTTGATTTCCTGGTTCAGGCTGATCATTTCCAGGCTGTTTTCCATGAGCTGCGTGGCACTGAGCTGGGGTGCCGGGGGTGCCGCTTGCTCGCTGGGCAAAGGGGTGTTGCGCGTTGCCTCCAGCTGGGTGACCAGGGGGGGCTGGCTTGGCGCCGGCGGCACCGGATTGGCCGCGGGCGGTGGCGTGGCCGCCTGGCTCTCCTGTTGAGGGCGGGTTGGTTCCTGCGTATTGCCGGCCCCGTCCTGGCTGTGGGCCGCCAGGTATTCGGCATCCTTACTGGGGCGGGAAGGTTTTTGTACCACGGTGATTTCCATGGTGGGCAAGTCACTGTCCCGGGTGGGGAGTTCCGGACTGAAGTGAATGCCCAGAATCAGAATGGCATGCAGTACCAGGGCGATGAACAGGGTGATCATCAGGCGGTCCGGTGTGGCGTCCGGGTCATGGGATACGGCAATGGTATTCATGGGCTGCGCAAATCAACTCCCTGTAACAGGATAGCGGCGATTATACCGCCGAGGAGGCCAAAGACTACGGATGCCGTGAGCAATACCGGGAACAGGGACCACAGGCCCGGGTGAGGTATGAACAAGCTGTAGGCGATGAGAAATTGACCGCTCATATGGGCCATAGCGGCCACTACGCTGTATCCCACAGGGCCAAAGCCGCGTCCGGGGAGGCGCATGGCGCCAGCCAGTACCACCATACTGCAGAGGGCGCCACTGAAACTCATCAGGAAGGTTGGGGACAGAAAGGTGCCGATCAGCAGGCTGCCGCCGATGACGCGCAACACACTGATCCAGGCGGCCGTTGCCCAGCCGAATTGCACTAGCGCAATGATGGTAATCACATTGGCCATACCCGGTTTCATGCCGGGCAGGGGGCTGGGTACGACCGCTTCCAG
>CBDUNQ010000321.1:0-3656 GCA_965368625.1 uncultured Gammaproteobacteria bacterium | reverse complement strand
CGGGTGCCTCAATCCCTTCCGCCATACGCCAAACCTCCCGGAGGAGCCCGCGAAGCGGACGAACGGTAGTGACAGGCGATTGTGTGCCAGATGTATTCGCGAGCTGCGCTCGCTCCTACCGGTGCCAATATCACCTGCACAGCAAACCGAACCCTCTGTAGGAGCCAGCGAAGCTGGCGAACAGCAGTGGCATGATTTATAGATGTGCCAGATCGATTCGCGAGCTGCGCTCGCTCCTACGGGTGCCTCAATCCCTTCTGCAGTACCCCGAACCTCCTGCTGGCTACTCCCCTTCAGCTTTCTTCCAATGAGACGCTATCCTTTTGAGCGCGGAACGCAAGCGCTCGTCCTGAAGGGATTCAGCGGTTTGTAGCAATAATCGGGCATTGGCCCGGGACAGGCGGGCATGCCTGGGGGCTGGCTTGCGCCGCTGTTCGGTGCGGGTGGGTACCACCCTTACCTGAATTGTGCGCACTTTCACAGACTGACTTTGCGCAAGCTGTTGTAGTACAGTCGGGGTCAGGTAGCGCAACCGGGTGGCCCAGGCAGGAGAACTTGCGGCCAGGGTCAGTGTCTGACCGCGGAGGTTGAGCACCTCACAGTGATCCCGCAGAGGATCCGGTAAGGCATTTTTAAGTGCTTGATTTAACTTATTTAGTTCTCTAGCGCGCTGGAGTAGCACCGGCAGACTGCCGGGGGCTTCCAGGAGAGATGAGACGGCTACGGGCTGTCTTGTAGGCATACTGTGCCCTGTTGGGTGCCATTGAGAAGGTAACGTTACACTACTACGGATACCCTAGATGAATATCATACTTTTTACCAACGATCGGGGACGGGCCGCCAGTATTCCACTGGGAAGGCCGGGTTTTTATCTCCCTTTCGCGGGCTTGCTCCTGCTGCTGGCCGGGGCCCTGTTGTTTACCGGATACCAGCTGGGCAGTGAGCGCAATGTGGTCACCGCGGTGACCCAGGAAACCCCCGCGGTGTGGGAAACCGAGCTGGAGCAACAGCAACTTGCCCTGGATGCCGCCCAGCAGGAAGCGGCCGCACACCTCAATGCCCTGGCCTTGCGCCTCGGACAGATGCAGGCGCAATTGCTGCGGGTGGATGCCCTGGGCAAGCGCCTGGCCAAGATGGCCGACCTGGATGAAGCCGAATTCGATTTCGACCAGCCACCCGCACAGGGGGGGCCGGAAGCCGCACTGGAAGCCGCCCAGCTGGAATTACCCAACCTGGAAATGCCGGATTTTATGCAATCCCTGGAAGCCCTGCAGCAGCAGCTGAACGATCGGCAACGGAAACTCACCGTCCTCGAAGGTCTGGCCCTGGATGAAAACCTCAAGGCCCAGGTGCAACCGACCGGGCATCCGGTGGAAAAAGGCTGGATTTCCTCGTACTTCGGCAAGCGTACCGACCCCTTCACCGGCAAGCCGGCCTATCACCATGGGATGGATTTCGCGGGTAAGAAAGGTTCCAATATCGTCGCCGTGGCCGCCGGCATGGTGACCTTTGCCGGGTATCGCTCCGGCTATGGAAAACTGGTGGAAATCGATCATGGCAATGGCCTGGTGACGCGGTATGGTCACAATCAGAGCAATCTGGTGCAGCCGGGTGACCGGGTGGAAAAAGGCCAGCCGGTCGCCCTCATGGGGTCCAGCGGACGTTCTACCGGCCCCCATGTACACTTTGAAGTGCTGAAAAACGGTCGCGTGGTCAATCCGCGCAAGTACATCGCGGCCCGCTGATCCCTCTCCATCCGGGGCACAGTCCCCGGAATTTCCCGCTTTCCCCCTCGTTTCGCCCATAGAACTAAGGCCCCTGGTGGGTTTATCTCCTCCTCATTCCGGTGCACTTTCAGGTATGATTCGGGTTTCTGTACAGAAGCCGGGAAAATCAACTCGTTGGTGATTATGGTCACGAAAATAATACGCAAGCTGTTTGGCAGCCGAAACGACAGAATACTCAAGGGATTGGGCAAGGTGGTTGCCAGGATCAATGCCCTCGAGGCGGACATGGAAGCCCTGAGCGATGAACAGCTCCGTGCCAAAACCGAAGAATTCCGCAAGCGCCTGGAACAGGGGGAGCGCCTCGATGACTTGATCCCGGAAGCCTTTGCCGTAGTGCGCGAAGGCGGGCGGCGTGTACTGGGCATGCGTCACTTCGACGTGCAGCTCATTGGCGGCATGGTGCTCAACAATGGCCAGATTGCCGAAATGCGCACCGGGGAAGGCAAGACCCTGGTGGCCACCCTGTTTGCCTATCTCAATGCATTGCCCGGTCGCGGTGTGCATGTGGTCACGGTGAATGATTACCTGGCGCGCCGCGATGCCGAGTGGATGGGCAAGCTCTATAACTTCCTCGGGCTTACCGTGGGAGTGAGTGTCGGTGGCATGAGTCCCGAGGAAAAACGTGCCGCCTACAATGCCGATATCACCTATGGCACCAACAATGAATTCGGCTTTGATTATCTGCGCGACAATATGGCGTTCAGCATGGAAGAAAAGGTGCAGCGCGAACTGTATGCCGCCGTGGTGGATGAAGTGGATTCCATTCTCATCGATGAAGCGCGCACCCCGTTGATCATTTCCGGCCCCACCGATGACAACTCGGACCTGTATCTGAAGATGAATGACATCGTGCCCAAACTGGTGCGCCAGGAAGAAGAGGATGGCCCCGGCGATTACTCGGTGGATGAAAAACAGAAGCAGGTGCATCTTACCGAAGAAGGCCATGAACACCTGGAAAACCTGCTGTCGGAAGCCGGCCTGCTGGCTGAAGGACAAAGCCTCTACGATGCCGCCAACCTCACACTGATTCATCATTTCAATGCCGCCCTGCGCGCCCTGGTGCTGTTTAACAAGGATGTGGAATACATCGTCAAAGACAATCAAGTCGTCATTGTGGATGAATTCACCGGCCGTACCATGCCCGGGCGGCGCTGGTCCGAGGGCCTGCATCAGGCCGTGGAAGCCAAGGAAGGTGTGCCCATCCAGAATGAAAACCAGACCCTGGCTTCCATCACCTTCCAGAATTACTTCCGGCTCTATGAAAAACTGGCCGGCATGACCGGGACCGCCGATACGGAAGCCGCCGAGTTTGAGCAGATCTATGGTCTGGAAGTGGTGGTGATACCCACCCACCGGGATATGGTCCGCAACGATATGGGCGACCTTGTATTTCTTACCTTCAAAGAAAAATTCAATGCCATCATGGAAGATGTGCGCGATTGCCAGCAACGCGGTCAACCGGTACTGGTGGGTACTACTTCCATTGAAACCTCCGAGTATCTGTCCAAGTTACTCGACAAGGAAAAGATCAAACATGAAGTGCTCAATGCCAAGCAGCATGAGCGTGAAGCCCACATTGTCGCCTATGCAGGTAGCCCCGGCACGGTAACCATTGCCACCAACATGGCTGGCCGCGGTACCGATATTGTGCTGGGTGGCAGCCTGGAGGCGGAACTGGCCGCTTTGCCGGAAGGAGCGGATGAAGCGGAAAAACAAAAGGTGCGGGAAACCTGGAAACAGCGGCATCAGCAAGTGCTGGATGCCGGCGGCTTGCACATCATTGGCACCGAGCGCCATGAATCCCGGCGTGTGGATAACCAGTTGCGTGGCCGCGCCGGCCGCCAGGGGGATCCGGGATCCAGTCGTGTG
>CBDUNQ010000320.1:0-3662 GCA_965368625.1 uncultured Gammaproteobacteria bacterium | reverse complement strand
TCCCCGGGAATGCGGGTAACCCTGCACCCGCGCGAGCTTCAAGGTTACCTGTTCACCTCAACCCGGTCGCTTCCCCGCTGGGTATACCTGTCTTCCCGATGAGAAAGTAAGCCCGGTGATAAATAAACTGCCATCCCGCCGATGTAAGCGCCCTATTGGATCTCCCATAATTGCTGGTTGGTGAGGAAAGGCGTCGTCACCTGAAGTACCTCACCACGGTACATCTCAAACAGTTTCCATCGATGGGTAACCGAATTTCTCAGCAGGATATCGGGGAAACTGTCACCGTTGAAATCACTGACCTGGGCCAACTGCCAGCGGGCATTGGTCCAGATGGACAGGGATTCGTCCGCAACCAGGTTACGCTGGGACAGGGTCTGCAAGCGCCAGGCCCCCGTGCTTTCACTGCGCAACAATACATCGGCATGACCATCACCACTGAAATCGGCCACTGCCTGCACCCGCCAGTCGCGACTTCGTTCCAGCGCCGGTGTACCGCGACTGAGTACCGTTGCACCATCCATGAACAGGCTTTTCCAGTTTCCGGTCACGGCATTGCGCAGCAATACATCCACCTTGCCATCCCGGGTGAAATCACCGAGGCCGGCGAGCTGCCAATCCAGGTTGCTACCCAGCCAGATAAAACGCTGTCGCAGTACCTCGCCACCATCCATTTCGTACAGCTTCCATTTTCCCGTAAGCCGGTGACGCAAAAGGATATCCGCTCGTCCATCGGCGTTAAAATCGCCTACACCCGCCAACATCCAGTCAAGGGAATTTTCCAGGTCCAGGGGGATTCGCCGCAGTACTCTGGCACCCGCCATTTCCAGCAGCTTCCACTCACCGGTAGCAACGTTTCGCTGCACCACATCGGCGGTTCCATCGCCATTGAAATCGCCATTGGCCTGGTACTGCCAGGAGAGATGGGTGCCAAGTCCGCTATAGCGTTTGCGCACGATCGTGGCACCATCCATTTCATACAGTTGCCATTTGCCACTGGATAGATTCCGTAACAAAACGTCGGCGCGTGCATCTCCGCTATAGTCGTAGGGAATCGATGTGGGATTTGAATCGCCCGAAGCGGCACCGTGCAGTATCAGGCGCCAGGAAAGCAGCCGCCCGGTATTGGAGTATCCGGGAATGGCTTGCTCATCGCTGATCAAGAGGGTCCAGGTACCTGCGGCGTTTTCGCCCCAGTTCCGCACGGTCATGAAGGTCCAGTTCAGGTCATCGTAGGGATCGATACGTGGTTCGGCGAGCAGGCTGCTGGTTCCGGAGGGGGAAATCAGTTCCACCCGCAGGTCACCCCGAAAGGGATGCTGCACGTGAAGCTCCAGCTCCACATGTTCCACCTGCATCTCCTGTGGAACATTCAGCACTTGGCTGATACCGGGTGCCAGATTGTCGGGAATGGGTAGATCCACACCCTGCAGACCGGAGTCAAGGCGCATGGCTGCTTCAAGGGGCACCCAGTCCCTGGCGGCCGCCACCGCCGCCTGGGCATTCACCAGTCCAAAACCATACTTGTGATTGACGAAATAACCGGCACCATTGCGCACCCAGTCTTCATCTTGCGGATCATTTCTCCTGGCGGTTTGCAGCAGTATCGCCTGCACATCCCGCCAACCCAGTTGGGGATTGGCCTGCAGCATGAGGGCAACCACACCGGCCACCATGGGACTGGCGGCGGAGGTGCCACCAAAAGAATCGGTACAGGCATCATCTCCAGTGGAATCTCCACCCGAGTTATAGCCACCTACACCACTGACATCCGTGGTTCGTATCCCTTCACCTGAAAAGCGACTGTTGCTCGGTGCACTGACCAGCAGGGCTGCACCCGGTTCACTGTAGTAAGCCTGTCTACCCAGATAACCTTCCACGGCAGCCACGGCAATGGTATAGGGAGAATTGGCGTAGTTGTCGTAAGTCACATTGTCCTGTTCCGCAAGCCCATTACCCGCGGCCCATACATAAATCACTCCCTTGCCTTCCCTGCCCTGGGTTGCCCCCTCTTCCAATGCACTGCGTGCCAGTGGCCCCGCCCCGGTAATGGCATTTGGATTGAAGGGGTAGTAACGCTCTGCATCCATGGCGCCATCGGCAATCCAGCCGTAATCTGCGGGGCCCCAGGAATTATTGAATACCTGAATTTGCTGTTTGTTCTGCGGACCGGGATCATCATGATCCAGCGCCCTGGCTTCTTCGGCGTCGGTGCTCGGCGCGGATATCACCTGCAATCCGGCAAGCCCTGCGTTATAAGCCACGCCCACTCCACAGCGCAGGCCGTTATCCGTGGCGGCGGCAATTCCCGCCACGGCGGTACCGTGTATATCCAGGCCACTGTTTGGTGAGGGATCAGTGTCCATGCGATTATAATCGTAGCTGGCACTGCTGATCACATTGGTGGCGAGATCAGGATGCGACACTTCCAGACCATCATCCACAATGCCGATTACAATGCCACTACCATCCACCTGCTGCTGGTCCCAGGCCTGCACTACACCTGCATCAATGGAAGCGGAAAGTGTGCCCAGGGAAAATCCAACATCGTTATCGGCATCCAGATGCCATTGCTGGTTGAACAGTGGCTCATCCATGATACTGACGGGAATGACACGGCGTGTGCGCTGCTCACGATGCTGCTCCGCGAACCATTGAACCGCTGGCGCTGACCGTATGAGGGTATCGGGATTCTGGCTGCGACGGGTGGCATCAGGAAAGGTCAACATATAGGTATTGGGAAAATTTCCCAGCGGGCGAAAGGCTACCGCACCCAACTGTTGCGCTAGCGAATCAATGACTTCACCGGGACGCAGACGTACCGCCCACTCACCGGTGGACATCACATCACGGGATGGAGGTCCACTGCTACTACGGGGTAGCTGAACCTGTAGTTGCTTTCCCGCACCGACCCGTGGAGTATCTTCCGGACGATCTACCGCGAAAACCGTAGTGGACAACATCAACAAATAGGCTACTGCACAATAAACCTGGCCATTACCTTGCACCTAACTGTTCTCCCTGATCCCTGAATCCTGAAACGATCATGGTTGCAAACGCTGAACCAGATCTGCTTACCCATGCTACCGGGTCACACTGTTAATTGTTATGAGTTGTCGCACTAACGGAATCTCTCCGTTCTTGACCATGCACCTATGCCAACCGTTTGAAGAAATCGCTCAAGTCGCTACGCGGCGCCTGCAGGATTCCACAGTCAGATTGAGAATAACATCAATTGGGATGCACGCGATAAAGATTCCATCTGCTGCAGATTTTCTATGTAACCATTGGCTGCTGGCATAGATGAAATGTGTATTTTATTCCGACTGTCACCATGATCATCCTGCCTTTCATCCACACCCATGAACCGCCTGTTCACTGGCCATCCGTCTAAGGATTCACACAACACCAGCAGGTCACTCCGTAACGGCTTTCACTCGTGACCGGGCGAGTACAAGTCCCTGATCTGTACTTGCAGAGCCCGCTCCAGCCGCCCATAGTCGCTAAAGGGCGTTGCCGCCTGACTGCCAATGAATAACCCCAGTAATATTACCTGTCGATCCCCATCACCCAACACCTTCAGTAATGGAATCAAGGTACTAAGGTCCAGGGAGTGACTGGTGGCCTGATCCATTGCCACCAACTCAGCATGACTTACCTTG
>CBDUNQ010000319.1:0-3699 GCA_965368625.1 uncultured Gammaproteobacteria bacterium | reverse complement strand
CCCCGCCGATCCATTCCTGCACCAACATGACTTCCCCGGCCAGCCACCAGGCGGAAACGGCACCCACCACCAGTTCAAATAACAGGATAACGGCAGAACGCTGTACCGCCATATGGGTCACCCCGTAGACCACCGCCACGGTCATCACCACAAAGCCGAACCAGCCCAGCAATACGGCCCCCAGCCAGGGGTACATACCCACCTCGGGTATCGCTGGCTGAGTGAGTAGCAAACCCAGCAAGGCCACACTGAACACCCCCACCCAGGTGGTTACCACCTTCATTCCCACCGGCACATCATCCAGTTTACGCGCCAGCACATTGGTCAGGGCAAAGGCAAAACCGGAAGACAGGGCCAGCCAATCACCAGTCCCCTGTGGCCAGGGCACCCCCAGTTGGGGATTCCAGAGCATCACCAGTGCGCCCAACAGGGACACCCCCACGGTAAACACACTGCCCATGGCAATCCGTTCACCCAGCAACAGGCGCGCCAGAATCACCGACCACAGGGGGGAGAGGAAAAACAGCAGTAATACCCGCATCACCAAACCATCGAGCATGGCCAGAATAAAGGCCACATTGCACCAGCCCGAAGCCAGCCCCATGGCCAGCAGCAGGCCCGGGCGCCGGCGCCACCAGACATAGCCGCGTAATAACAGGGGTACCCCGGTCAACAGGGCGGCACCATAGGCGGCCAGGGTCACCCAGAGTCCATGGAGACCCGCCGCTTCCAGCAATCGCAGGGGATACCAGATTATGCCCCACAGGGTGGAAGACAGTAACAGGCTGAATACGGCCAGGGATGGATGTTCGGGTTTGGTTGCCTCCATGGGATGCCGTATACTTCCGCCTCGGTTTTTCACATCGTGCATGGTAGCCATTTGTACGGCATGTTGCCGCTGGAATCCATGAAAACCCATGAGAAATCACCGTGAATCCTGGTGAACCATGATGAATCACGAGGAATCACGGAAAATCCCTGAAATTACCCATACCGCGAGCGGCCACTGGCACCACGAGCACCTATGAACCCCTATCTCGACCATCTGCAACCCTATCCTTTCGAACGCCTCAACGGCCTCAAGCAGGGGATTCAGCCGCCGCAGCAGCTTGACCACATCGCCCTTTCCATTGGTGAACCCAAGCATCCCACACCCGCTTTCATCACCGAAGCGCTGATCGCCCATCTGCATGGATTGTCGGTCTACCCAACCACCCGCGGTGGCGAACCCTTGCGCCAGGTCATCGCCCACTGGCTGCAACGACGCTTTCAATTACCCGACCCCGGGCTGGACCCGGAACGACAGATTCTGCCGGTAAATGGTACCCGTGAAGCCCTGTTCGCCTTTGCTCAGGCAGTGGTCGATACCCGTCAGGAGACACCGGCGGTATTGATGCCCAACCCGTTCTATCAGATTTACGAAGGAGCCGCCCTGCTCGCCGGCGCCACCCCGGTTTTCATGAATACCAACGCCGCCAACGGCTATCTGCCCGATCTGGATGCGGTATCGCCCGATCAGTGGCGCGCCTGTCAATTGATCTATATCTGTACTCCGGGCAACCCTACCGGTGCCGTGATGGATCTGTCCTACCTGCAACGCCTGATTCACCTGGCCGATGAATATGATTTCATCATTGCTTCTGATGAGTGTTATTCAGAGATCTACCGGGATGAAACGGCACCGCCCCCCGGGCTGTTGCAGGCCGCCGCCACCCTGGGGCGTACGGACTATGCCCGCTGCGTGGTATTCCACAGCCTTTCCAAGCGCTCCAACGCCCCCGGGCTGCGCTCCGGCTTCGTAGCCGGGGATGCCCAGGTGATTCAAGCCTTTTTGCGCTACCGCACCTACCATGGCTGCGCCATGTCCCTGGCCATTCAGGCGGCCAGTGCGGCAGCCTGGCAGGAGGAAGCCCATGTGCTGGAAAACCGCCGCGCCTATCGGGAAAAATTCCATGCGGTTGCCGAAATTCTCCAGCCGGTGCTCCCCGTCAGCCTGCCGGCTGCCGGCTTTTACCTGTGGGTCAAAACCCCGTTGGATGACACCCGCTTCGCCCATGACCTGTTTGCCAATGAACACGTCACGGTACTGCCCGGCAGTTTTCTTTCCCGGGAAACCGCAGCCGGTAACCCCGGCCGGAATCATGTACGCATGGCGCTGGTCGCCACGCTGGAAGAATGCATGGAAGCGGCAACCCGCATCGCCCGCTTTGCGCAAACGATCCGTTAAATCATTTCTTTTTTTTCAGTTCAGGAGAACATCATGTCCGACATCCAAGCCATCATCGAAGAGGCCTTTGAGCGCCGCGCAGACATCACCCCCCGCAGCGTGGAACCCCAGGTCAAGGAAGCCACTCTGGAAGCCATGGCATTGCTGGATTCCGGCAAACTGCGGGTCGCGGAAAAGAAGGCTGGCCAGTGGCAGGTGAATGAATGGCTGAAAAAGGCGGTACTGCTGTCCTTCCGCATTGAGGATAATGAATTCCTCAAGGGTGGTTTCACCAACTACTATGACAAGGTCCCTTCCAAGTATGCCGGTTATAACCAGCGGGATTTTCGTGAAGGTGGCGTGCGTGTAGTGCCGCCGGCTTCAGCCCGACGCGGTGCCTATATCGCCCCCGGTGTGGTGCTTATGCCCTCATACGTGAATATCGGTGCCTACGTGGACTCGGGCACCATGGTGGATACCTGGGCAACCGTGGGCTCCTGTGCCCAGATCGGCAAGAATGTGCATCTGTCCGGTGGTGTCGGCATCGGAGGCGTACTCGAACCCCTACAGGCTGCACCCACCATTATCGAGGATAATTGCTTCATCGGCGCGCGTTCGGAAGTTGTGGAAGGTGTGATTGTGGAAGAAGGCTCCGTCATTTCCATGGGGGTCTACATCGGTCAGAGCACCCGCATCTATGACCGGGAAAAAGATGAAATTATTTATGGCCGCATACCCGCGGGTTCAGTAGTGGTCTCCGGCAACCTGCCTTCCAAAGATGGCAAATACAGCCTGTATTGTGCCGTGATTGTAAAGAAAGTGGATGAGAAAACCCGCGGCAAGGTGGGCATCAATGAATTGCTGCGCGACATCTGATGCAGCCCTCCCGTCTTCGTGTTTGAGCACGCCAGGTCTTGCCATGGTAAGGAAACGGTTATCCATATGATCACGCTCTACGGCATCAAAAACTGTGACACCGTGAAAAAAGCGCGCGCCTGGCTGGCGCAGGAAGGCATTGATTATGTCTTTCATGATTTTCGCAGCGATGGTCTCTCGGAAAAACAAGTACGACAATGGTGTAAGGAACTGGGCTGGGAAACCCTGCTCAATCGCCGTGGCACCACCTGGCGGAAATTACCGGAATCACTACGCGATGGCATGGATGCCGAGCGGGCGATCGCCCTGATGCTGGAGCAACCCGCCATTATCAAGCGTCCGCTGCTCGACCTCGGCAAGGAGCGCAAGGTCGGCTTCAAGGCAGTGGAATACCAGGAATGGTTCGGACGGTAATCTCCTGAGCGCAGCTTGCATCAAGCTGGAGCCTTGATTCGATGTTGTTATTCAGCCTTCCTACCCTGCCCTGCCTTGATCCGGGTGAGCATGCGCTGGTAGCCAGACAATGAAACCCGCTACAATACTTCCCCATGTCTCCTACCATTGAACTTGCCAAGGCACTGATCGCCCGCGCCTCTGTTACCCCGGAAGATGCCGGT
>CBDUNQ010000318.1:0-3703 GCA_965368625.1 uncultured Gammaproteobacteria bacterium | reverse complement strand
CTTATCCGGTGACCGCTGTACCTGGGCCAGTATGGGCAGCAATGCCACCAGGGACACCAGGTCCCAGAAATTGTGCTCCGCCACCTGCGGCAAGCGTTCATGACGCCCCTGATGCACCCAGTCGAACCAGGCCTGAGGGGCTTCTGCACCGGGCATATCCTGCTCACGCACGAAGTGCAGCAGCTTTTCCTCCACCGTGGCCAGGCGACAATTGGCCCACTGGGATCCATAGGCACGACGCGTGGCATGCAACAGATCCAACTGCGGCAATCCGCTGAAGTGATCAGCCGACCGGGCCAGGCGTGCCCGTGTGCTCAACAAAGGCAAATCAAAACTTTTTCCATTGTAGGTCACCATGGCCCGGGCGGTCTGAAGCCAGGGCACTACGGCAGCAAACAGGGGTTGTTCGCCACGAAAGCCGCTCAACAGATATTGATGACAGACCAGGCTATCCCCTTCCACCCGGGCCAGCCCGAGAAGAAATACCAGGGTTCCGGTGCCACCTGACAGCCCCGTGGTTTCAGTATCCACGAACAGCAGGGTTTCCAGGGGATGCGCTTGCACCTCGGGCAGTGTATCCGGGAAGGCAAGCAATTCCTGCAGACCATACGCGCCGTGACGCGTCGATAGCGGCAGCCGCCGCTCCATACGAATCAGCCCCGGAGCCAGGCATTCTCCACCCAGCTTGCGGGCCAGGGCGGCGTCATCCAGTGCCGGCGCCCTGGCCGCCACTCGGCCGCCTGGCGCCAATGCCTGTATACGCTGTCTTATGTCGGCGATTGATCTCTCGGACTTTACACTGTGGCAAACCCCGGGACGCAATTGCTCGAGCCGATTTTTCAGATTCATGATTCTCTCCCGGTGTGAATCCCAGCGTCGGCATTGCCCAATGGTTTGCGGGTGTCTGCCAAGCTCATGTCACGTTTTCCTGCCACAGGGACAATACCTTCAATGCAGCCTTTCGTGGCGAATAACCCCGCTGGGTTTCCGAGGCCAGTACCGGTCCGATACAGGAAGGGCAACCCTGAGTACATTCACAATGCAGGATCAACCGGTAGGCATCGGCCACCACCCGGTGACGCAGTGCGTACAGGGGAGCGGAAAGACCGGTACCGCCAGGATGATGGTCATACAGGAACACTGCCGGCCGAAAACAAGCCTGGGCAGGGAAGTCCATGGCCTCTCCGCCCAGTGAACCTATCTGGCCTCTGCCCTGGGGTCCCACCGTGGCAACCCAGCGGGCATCGCCATCCCCTACAGCACGACCGAGATCCCGCGGCTCAGACATCATCAGCAAAGCCGCCACATGGTGCATGGCATAGGCGGCGCCGAGGAAACCATCCAGTGCCTGCTGGGGATCGGCAAACACGCGGTGCAATGCCTGTGGCTGCACCTGCCACCATACCGCCGTGGTATGCATTTCCTGATCCGGCAAGGCAATATTGCCGTAGCCGATATTTTCGTGGGTGTAATAGCGGATTTTTTTATAGCCGGCGATACGACGTACCAGATGCACTTCCCCCTGTACCACTTCGGTATCGCGTCGGGCATCGCGCTCAAAGTCCTGCAGAATACGCAAGCGTGTGTATTCAATGGCATCGGTGTAATAGTCGGCCCGCGTGCGACGCACAAAGGCCTTGCGGCCTTCCCAATCGAGGCGTTCCACCTGATAGGGGCTGGCCTGTACCAGATAGATGGCTCCCGGGTAGAGGGTTTCCGCTGCACTGGCAAAGTCCACTTCCGCCACGATGCGCTGCCCGCCTTCGCTGCAATCCACCACCACAAAATTACCTTCCGCTACCGAACGCAGGGAAACGGCATTGGCCGGATAGCCTTCCTGGGTCCAGTGCCATTGCCCGTCTTCCTTATGTAAGACACCCTCTTCCTGCAGATAGGCAAGCATTTCCGCCAGGGATTCCGCACCGAAGGTTTCCCCTTCCCTGAAGGGAAGTTCAAAGGCGGCACAGCGCACATGATCCAGCAGAATGAGCAATTGATCGGGATCGATACGCGCCTGCTCCGGCGCGGCCCCCAGGAAAAAATCCGGGTTGCGGACGATATATTGATCCAGAGGCAGACTACTGGCCACCAGCACACCCAGGCTGCTGCGATGCCGTCGCCCGGCACGCCCCAGACGCTGCCAGGTGGCGGCAATGGTGCCGGGGTAGCCATTGAGTACGCAGACATCCAGAGCACCGATATCCACTCCCAGCTCCAGGGCCGAAGTGGCGATCACACAATCAATGCTACCGGCGCGCAAGGCGCGCTCCGTGGCGCGCCGTTCTGTGGGCAGGTACCCTCCGCGATAGGCCGCCACCCTGGGGGGCCGGCGCGGATCGGCGTCAAAAATATCCTTCATGTACTTGGTGAGCACTTCCACCATGAGACGGCTCTGAGCAAAAAGAATATTCTTCAAACCCTGCCGAGTGGCCAGTCGTGCAATACGAGTGGTCTGGGAACGATTGGAGGCACGCAAGCCCAGGTCAGGATTGATCACCGGGGGATTCCATAACAGCAACTGCCGTTCCCCGGAAGGAGCGCCATTATCGGTGATGGCCCGTACCGGCGCCCCGATGAGTTGCTCCGCCAGTTCCCGGGGATTGGCAATGGTGGCCGAACAGAGAATGAACTGGGGTTCACTGCCGTAAAAGCGGCAGACACGCCGCAAGCGGCGGATCACATTGGCCACATGAGAGCCAAACACACCGCGATAGGTATGGGTTTCATCAATTACCACATAGCGCAGGCACTCAAAGAACTGTGCCCATTTGGTGTGGTGCGGCAATATCCCCTGATGCAGCATATCGGGGTTGGATATGACGATATCCCCCCGCGTGCGCACGGCCTTGCGGGCATCTCCCGGAGTATCGCCGTCAAAGGTGGCGGCGCGGATTCCCAGAGAGCCGGCATGATTCAGCTCCAACAGCTCGGCAACCTGATCCTGGGCAAGGGCCTTGGTGGGGAACAGATACAGGGCCTTTCCCTGCGCTCGCAAGGCTGCCTGTAGCACCGGCAGGTTGTAACACAGGGTTTTCCCCGAAGCCGTGGGCGTGACCACCACACAATGCTCACCACCGGCAATGGCTTCATAGGCACTGTACTGGTGGCGGTATAACTGCTTTACACCCCGTACGCGCAGGGCCTTTTTCAATCGCTCATCCAGCGCATTCGGCAGTGGGGCATATTGTCCCGCGCGCGCGGGAATCACCAGTTCGCCGGTAATCCGCCCGGCATATTTGCGCTTCAGCGCATGGGCCAGTTGCCGGACCGGATCCTCTTCATGGGCCTGCGCTGAAATGGCTACCGCCATACTTGTTCTCCCTCGGTTCTTGCGTCATACTATAGAACCATTGGAGAACGTTCAATAGTTTTTACCTGAGCGAGGATCGCCAAGTAGATGAAAACCAAACTCACCCGCCGACAGCAGGAAATTTATGATTACCTGCAATCCCACGCCTTTGATACGCCACCCACCCTGGATGAACTCTGCCAGGCCCTGGGCCTCGCCTCACGTGGCTCCCTTCACAAACACATCAGTGCACTCATTGAAGCCGGGCTGGTGGAACCTCTGGAGGGCAAGCACCGGGGCATTGTGCTGCGGGAAGACAATGGCGAACAGAGTGACCAACTGCCCTTTCTCGGGTATATCGCCGCCGGCCGCCCCATTGAAGCCATCGAAACGGTGGAAACCATCAAGGTACCG
>CBDUNQ010000317.1:0-3706 GCA_965368625.1 uncultured Gammaproteobacteria bacterium | reverse complement strand
TGTGCCTGCCTGACACGGTAATTGCCACCTCATCATTTTCCAGGCGACAGGACAAATTGCCGCTGGTGGCGGGCAGCCAACCGCGAGCATACGCATCCCGACCCGCTTCCATCAGCAAGGCAGCCGCCTGTTGTAAAGGAATTCCCTTATTCATCAATCTCAAGACCTGTACCTTGCCCACACATGACGCGATTGTACGTTTCCCATGATGCTCACTCAATACGCACAGGCACATAGCTGCGCCTCTGACATGAAATTCCACCCATAGAGAATGCCCCCGAGCCCGCTACCACGGATCCAGATACGAAAAAAGGTAATTTTCACTCCCTCAACCACAAGTATGTCCCTTTGTCCTTTGGCACTACTTCACTGCTTGCTGCAAGGCAGGGACCTAGCATGGACATCAGTCTTCACTGATCTGGACACAGTGCGTGAGCAGACAGACTTTCACGGACATTGCGCTATAGGGAGCATACCCATGACCGAGAAACAACGTATTGTATCGAGCGTTGCCATTGCCGCATTGATCTCCATCTCCAGCTATGGCCTCTATCAGTTGATAGCCCCTGCTTCCCAGGAATTGAACCCTTCCTCCCTGGAGAAGGCAGTCACTAGTGATCATCCAACTCAACAGGGTGAAGTGACACCCATAGTTCGCAGCAACACCCTGGATAGCCCGTTGACGGATACTGCACAGCGCTCCCCGGCACGCTCTGATACCAGCGAACCGGTCGTCATGGTGAAAACCAGTCAGAAATCCATCTCCCGCAAGTATACAAACACGCCCATGGCCGATGTGCTGGATGACCTGGAAAAAGAGCTTTCCATCATGATGTATCCTGACTTCGATACCTCTACGCATTATATCAGCGCCACCCTGAATCAAGCGGATCCACAGCAAGCCATGGCAATCCTGTGGAAGGATTACAGCTATACCCTGCTCTATTCAGGTGAAAAACTCATTGCCATGGGCCTGTATTCCAAGCAGGACAGTCAACTGGCAGAAGCCGCCCTGTTTCACAAAACCCCTTCCTCATTGGCACAGAAAGAAGTCACTGACCCCGTAGATTCCGCTCGCCAGCAGATACTCGCAGCAACACCAGAAGCGGCTATGGAGAAATTCAGCAAAGGCATCGACTCCCGTGATGAAAATATTCGGGCAGCCACTCTGCTGGGAGCCAGTGATCGCGAACTCAAGGTTCCGGCCCCACAACTAAGACAACTGGCCCTGAGCGATGACTCACCACTGGTACGCAGTATTGCCTTTGGGGAAATACTCGCCAGTGAACAATTCGATCGGGATATGCGCGATGAAATCGCCTATCAGCTCAGCTCCGATAGTGATATGGAGATCCAGGAACAGGCATTGGAATATCTCAGCTACCTGGATAATGGAGAGGATAGTGCACGTATCGGAATTCTCGAAAACAAGGATCTGCCCTGAAGGGCGACAAGCGCACAGAAACAGGCTTCGCTCAGGGAATAGCGCGCCTGAAAGTGCAAACCACCGACAAGCAAAGAGGAGTTAGTTATGAAAACGGTAATCAAAGCAGCCAGTATCGCTGCCGCATTATTTACCATGGCAGCCACCACACCCGGTATGGCCAGTGTATATTCTTCGGATAACGTCAACGCCCAGGTTTATAGTGATGGTGTCACCCGTTACCTGAAGATCCGGGGTAACAGCACATCCATGAGCTTTTATGTGCCTTCACCCCGCCGGGTTGCCGTATTGTTCAATGCCGAGTCATCCATGAAATCAAGCGACAACAGCACCTGGTATGACATTGACCTGGAAGTACGCAATCCAGCGGGCGCCCTGACGATCCTGCGGCCATCCAATAACGACAATGCCTTCACCACCAGCAAAGGGAATAACCTGCTGCAAAACTGGGAAAGCAATGAAACCAATGGCACCTACTATGCCTCCAAGGCCGGCTGGTACCGGGTACGCGTAAAGGGAACCATCCGCGGTTATTCAGCAGGTGAACAGGTACGCATTGATGACGTCTCTGTCATTGTGGTTGACTGATGTGGTAGCAGACTGAAGAAATATCGGGGCTTGCCTTCTTTTCTGGCTGGCACCAAGGCAAGCCCCGATCTTTTCAAGGTCAGCGAATACTGGCCAGCGGCTTCAATCCGCCAGGAAACCACATTTCTTGTGGCTCACATCACAAAAGGGTTTTTTTCCGGAAAAGCCACAGCGACACAAGGCCGCCTTCTGGCGGGTCGTAGTACCGGTCTCACTCCCTTCGATACGCATTGGCCCTTTGGCGATGAGCATGGCATTGGCACGTACGGTAATGATGAGTGAACCGGGTTCTTCGAGCACTTCGGGTTTTTCATCGGAAACATGGCCTGGCGCTTCGAAATTGACGGCTTTATGGCTGCCATCACAGAATGGCTTATTCTGTGATGCACCACAGCGGCAAAGCACCAGATCATCACTTTTCCTCAGACATCGGCCCTCGGCATCATAGACTTCGATTTCACCTGTACAGAGCAATGGTCCATTGCGTCGAACGCGTATTACATTATCTGTCAAAATTCCGCCCTCGTTCAAATGATTCACTGAATTGCATTCCCACACACAAACGTCTTATGGTACCTGACGACATATTGCTTCGCCCTGATAACAGCGCATGCGACCCCCATCTCACAGACCGCACCACAGTCATCGCCCAAGACCGGCTTCGTATAACGTCCAGCATTATCTGCAAGGGCTTGGTAACCTCAATCAATCAACGTTTCCTTGACTGATTTTAGGAAACTCTGTCGCCAGTTGCACCCGTACGCTCCGCTTTTCCACGGGGCAGTGAAAGCCTAATTCCACTGCACGTAACTGCATACCGCTGCGATTTTTATTACCACTGCCATAACGGGGGTCACCGATCACCGGATGACCAATGGATGCCATATGCCTGCGTATCTGATGGGTACGACCAGTATCAATTTCCACATCCAACAGGGATTTTCCCTCTTTTTCATGGTAGTCAATACAGGAAAACCGGGTCAGGGCCGGTTTCCCATCCAGGGAGCTTTCGATACGGGTTTCAGTTGACCGCAAATCGCCTAGCACTTCCACCCGATATCGCTTGTACACCTTTCGTGATTGAAACTGAGTACTGAGCATGGCCGCAACCCCAGCCCTGTGGGCCACAAGCACCAGACCTGAGGCTTCACGATCCAGGCGATGGATGGGAAATACCGGGCGTGGAGGATTAAAATGGCACTCCACCGCACGCAATAAAGAGCAATGATCTGCATATTCATTGCCCTGGGTCATCATACCCGGTGGCTTGTCCCAGAGACTGTATACAGCCCTATCCTGTACCAGCACGGCAGACAGGGGTTGGCGGGCAAGAATTTCCGCATCATAGTGAAAACGCAGGCGATCACCACAATGCAAGCGGGTGCTGGCACGGCGCAAGCGTTTCCCCTTACCACGCTTTGGCTGGAGTTGTACTGCACCCTTGCTCATGGCGTCTTTTATCTTTTGTCGGGACAACTGGCTGGCTTGCGCAAGAAACTGGCTGGCCACCACGTCCTCTTCATTCACTTCAAGCTTGAGGATGAATTTTTTTGCGTGACTCATGAAGCGCTACTCCAGAACCTTATGCCAGAAAACGGCTTCACCAGCCTGGGGATGAAGTTGGTATGGCACGAAACCAAAACGCCGGTAAGCAGACATCGCCTCGATGTTTTC
>CBDUNQ010000316.1:0-3719 GCA_965368625.1 uncultured Gammaproteobacteria bacterium | reverse complement strand
CGATATCCCTGCGCCAGCCCTGCCGGATGCCGCGCAGGAGGGTCTGGCTGCCATTGAATCCCGCTTGCAGGCGGGAAATATCCCCGAAGCCTGGCAACAGTTTCAGGACTTTCGACAGGAGTATCCGGAAATTCGCATTCCGGATGCACTGTTAAGCCAATTGGCGGATGCCCGCAGCCGCTGGTTGGAGGAATCGCAACAGCCCTGATTCGACACCCACAATGGTGCTTTTCTTTGTTAGCTCTATAGCGCCTGTGTTCTGCCGTGGTGTTGTGTTAACTGATTGATTGCATTAGTCATAAAAGCAATTTTCTTCGGCGCCCCGGCAAGCGATCGCAACACGGCTTATCTCCCCCGCCGCGCCACCCTGGAAGCCATTTCGCTGGACTATACTTGCGGTATAACTGCAGAGGAGGGTGCCCGTATGAGTATTGCCGGCCGCGTGGAAAATTTTCTGATTGAACATGACGTTCCCTACGATCTCGTGGCTCATCCCCACACTTCGTGCAGCATGGAGACGGCTGAGTGCGCCCATGTACCCGGTGGGGTGCTCGCCAAAACCGTGGTGCTGGAAGATGATCAGGGGTATCTCATGGCGGTGGTGCCTGCCAGCAGCTGGGTGGATCTGGGCGAGTTGCATCGACAAATGAAGCGCAACCTCGGTCTTGCCACGGAAACCGAGTTGCGGGAACTGTTTATCGATTGTGAGCTGGGAGCCATCCCACCCCTGGGTATGGCCTATGGCATTGAAACCATTGTGGACGATACCCTGGCGGAACAACCCGAAATCTACTTTGAGGGCGGTGACCATGAATGCCTGGTGCGGGTTACCGGCGAAGCCTTTGAAACCCTCATGGAAGACGTGCAATACGGGGATTTCAGTCGCCCCATGTGAATATTACGCATCGGTACAAGGAAGTGGGGCGGGGGCTGCACGGCAGCGGTGATGTGACCTGACCACCCCGGCTTCCACTCTTCTATCGGGAATATTTTTCCGGTCTTTCTATAAGGCGAGCATATTGGTTTGCCAGCGGCAGCCCCCGGTAACCGCTTCAGGGTGGTATCGGGACACCCAGTGGCTCACATCCCCTACCTGGGTTCTGGCAACATCCACCAGTAATAGCACTTCACCATGTTGCAAGGCATCACGGAATCCGGCCAGGGATTGGTCGGGTACGTGGCAGAAACGCTCTCCGGCGATAAAGCTGGCAGCCATGATGGCCAGGGATGCCAGTGCGCCATAGCCATGGCCCAGCAAGCCGAATACCACCAGCGCGCCCAGTGCACAGGCAAACAGCATCAGATTGGCGCTCCAGAGAATATGCTCCAGGTGGCCCCCCAGATCACTTTGCTGATGGCTGGATGCCTGTGGCAACGAGGGTGTTGGCTGGCTGTCGCGGGTGATGGCGTGCATTCGGGTACGCGGAATACCCTGTTGCACCAGGCCATTGACGCACTCTTGGGCGCTTTGAGTATCGGGAAGCAGAAAGTACAGTCGGCGGTTCATGTTGATCCTCCACATGGGACTCACAACACAGGTATAGCTTCTGGCGTGTGCACCGCAAGGGTACAATCGCTGGGGTTTGTCTGTTACGGCGGGGCGCAGGTCACACGGATGGACGCCCTATGGAATAGTAGGTGAAGCCACGCGTGGCAAGTTCTTCCGGTGAGTATAGGTTGCGGCCATCGAAGATGACCGGTGCGCGTAAGCTGCGTGCCAGCTCGTCAAAATCGGGGCTGCGAAACTGGCTCCATTCGGTAACCACTACCAGGGCGTCGGCATTACTCAGGGCCTGGTTGGCGGATTGGCAGTATTCCAGGTCACTTCGTTCACCATAATGGTGCCGCAGTGCATCCAGGGCTTTGGGGTCATGAATGCGTACCCGGGCTCCGGCGGCCCAGAGTGATTCCATAAGGGTGCGGCTGGAAGCTTCCCGAATATCGTCGGTGTTGGGCTTAAAGGCGGCTCCCCAGATGGCAAAGGTCTTGTCTTGTAATTTTCCTTGATAGTGGCGCTGGATCTTTTCGAAAAGTACCTTTTTCTGGCGCAGGTTGATGGCCTCTACGGCTTGCAGTAGCTCGGCTTTGTAACCCTGCTCCCTGGCCGTCCGGTCGAGTGCCCGAACGTCTTTGGGAAAACAGGAGCCACCGTATCCGCAACCCGGGTAGATATACTGATACCCAATGCGTGGATCCGCACCGATACCCAGGCGCACCTGCTCAATGTCCGCACCCAGCCGTTCCGCCAGGTTGGATAATTCATTCATAAAGCTGATTTTGGTTGCCAGCAAGGCATTGGCGGCATATTTGGTCAATTCTGCCGAGTGCACATCCATGGCAATCAAGCGGTCGTGGTTGCGGTTGAATGGGGCATACAGCTTGCGCAAATAGGGAAGAGGCCTGGGATGGCTGCAGCCGATAATAATGCGGTCTGGGCGCATGAAATCGTCGATCGCGGCACCCTCTTTGAGAAATTCCGGGTTAGAGACCACGTCGAATTCACAACTTGACTGGCGCTGCAGTAATTCTTTACTGATGGCCCGGGCCACCTGGTCTGCCGTGCCGACGGGAACGGTGGATTTATTGATGATGATACGGTAATCACTCATGTGCCGGCCAATGGTGCGGGCCACGGCAAGTACGTGTTGCAGATCTGCGGAACCATCTTCATCAGGTGGCGTGCCCACGGCAATCATCAGCAGTGTTCCGTGAGCCACACCTGCCGCCGCATCCTGGGTGAAGGCAAGGCGGCCTGCCGCCAGATTGCCACTGATCAGCCCCTGCAAACCCGGTTCATAGATGGGGCATTCCCCAGCCTGTAGCTGCTTGATTCGAGCAGGGTCGATATCCACAAGCAATACATCATTTCCGGTTTGGGCAAGGCAGCACCCGGTGACCAGCCCCACATAGCCGGAGCCGAAGATGGTAATGTTCATGGTATTTTACCTGATTATAATTAACTAACTGATTTTAAATGTGTTATTGGTCCATGCAGTGGATGGCGGCGCAATGAATCCGTGCGACCATGTGCCATTTGGCATGCTACCACGAATCCAGTAATGGTCAGTAAGGCCTTGACTCCAATACATCCTATCCATTGGGTTCGTGGGTCACAGGGAGTCGGATAGGGGGCGGATAACGAGGGTGGTGGCGTAAAACTCTGGTTTGGGGGTGTTTTTACAGTTGACACTGCCGCCCGGCTGAACCAGAATACCCGGCTTCCGTTTATCGGAGGGGTTCCCGAGTGGCCAAAGGGATCAGACTGTAAATCTGACGGCTCCGCCTTCGGAGGTTCGAATCCTCCCCCCTCCACCAGTAGTAGCGATTCTCCGGTGGATGCCAGGTGCGCAACCGGAAGGTTAGGCTTCGCGGGTGTAGTTCAATGGTAGAACTTCAGCCTTCCAAGCTGAATACGTGGGTTCGATTCCCATCACCCGCTCCATCAGCTTGTTCCGGCTGGCGTAGCGTGACGCCCCCGGAGCGGGGTAGAGGTTTGGCCCATGTAGCTCAGTCGGTAGAGCACATCCTTGGTAAGGATGAGGTCACCAGTTCAAATCTGGTCATGGGCTCCATATATATAGTAGTAGGGTGTCCGGCGGTGGTGTGCCGCCGTTCGGTATTTTCACAGTAGATCTACAGAGATAACTAGGGAGATCATTGTCGATGTCCAAGGAAAAATTTGAACGTACGAAGCCGCATGTAAACGTGGGCACCATAGG
>CBDUNQ010000315.1:0-3721 GCA_965368625.1 uncultured Gammaproteobacteria bacterium | reverse complement strand
CATTCGCGCCACCCCCATTGCCGAAGCCATGCTGGCTCTGGTGCTCATGGACCACTACCTGCGTCATCGCGCCCAGAATGCGGATGTGGTTTCCCGCACCCCGGTGATTCCCGGGCGCGTTACGGAATGATTGCAGCCACCCTGTGCCTTGGGGTGAGGCACCTCCCCACAGACTGTACCTACCCGCTAGCGGCCTGACGCCATGCCTTACTGGCGGCTCTCCAGTTTTTACCTGTTTTACTTTGGCACCCTGGGTGCACTGGTACCCTATTGGGGTCTGTACCTGAAAGGGGAGGGCTTTGGTGCCGCCGAGATCGGCGAGCTGGTGGCGATCCTCATGGCCACCAAGATTATCGCCCCCAATGTCTGGGGTTGGATCGCTGATCATACGGGTCAGGGTGTGCGCATTGTAAAGCTGGCCTGTCTGTTTTCCCTGCTTGCCTTTGCCGGCGTATTCTGGGCGCAGGGGTACTGGTGGCTGGCATTGGTAATGACCGTGTTCAGTTTTTTCTGGAATGCCGCCCTGCCGCAATTTGAAGTGATCACCCTCAATCACCTGGGACCCCAGGTGCATCGTTACTCCACCATTCGCTTGTGGGGTTCCATCGGATTTATCCTTGCGGTAGCGGGACTGGGGCCGGTACTGGATGAATACGGTACCGATCACTTACCCATGATCCTGTTGCTCTTGTTTCTTGCCATCTGGCTCAGCAGCCTGCTGGTACCGGCGGATCAGCGGGTGGTGCATACCGAGTCACCGGTGCCCATTGGTCAGGTGGTGCGTCGCCCCGAGGTACTTGCCCTGTTGTTGACCTGCTTTTTACTGCAGGCCAGCCATGGCCCCTATTACACCTTTTTCAGCATCTATCTGGATGAAGTGGGTTACCGGCGCAGTCTCATCGGCCAACTCTGGGCCCTGGGAGTGATTGCGGAAATCGGCGTATTTCTCATCATGCACCGTTGGATGCCACGCTACGGGGCCCGCAAGCTGATGTTTGCGGCCGTGGCGTTAACCACCCTGCGCTGGATCCTCATTGCCGCTTTCGCAGAGCAGTTGCCGGTATTGCTGTTTGCACAGACCCTGCACGCCGCCAGCTTCGGCATTTACCATGCGGTGGCGATTCACCAGTTTCACATCTATTTCCGTGGCCGGCATCAGGGACGGGGGCAAGCCCTGTACAGTAGCCTGAGTTTCGGTGCCGGGGGTGCGGTGGGCAGCCTGGCGAGTGGCTATCTGTGGGCCGGTCTGGGCCCTCAGTGGATGTTTTATCTGGCGGCCCTGTGCAGTGGTCTGGCGGGATTTTTTGTAGCGCGGGGGATTTCCCGGCAGGAAAGCTGATGGGGCGGGATCCCGGCACAACATGCGGTTGATTTAAGGTTACAATGCTGGCTGCCTGATCAAGCGGCCTGGAGACCATCGTGAAGTTGAGTGCAGAGGCATTTCGCAACTGGGAACATAAAAGTATCACCCTGCTGGGGATGTCCGGTGTGGGCAAGACCCGCCTGGCCAATATGCTACGGGAGCGTCACTGGTTTCATTACTCCGGTGATTATCGTATCGGGACCCGCTACCTGGACGAACCGATCCTCGATAACATCAAGCAGCAAATCATGCATATTCCTTTTCTGCGGGATCTGTTGCGCACCGACTCCATCTATATCAGCAACAATATGTCGGTGGATAACCTCAAGCCGGTAGCCACCTTTCTGGGGAAACTGGGGAACCCGGAGCGGGATGGTCTGGGCCTTACGGAATTCAAGCATCGCCAGGAATTGCACCGTCTGGCGGAAATCGAAGCCATGAAAGATGTGCCGGAATTCATTCGCAAGGCACGGGAAATCTATGGCTACGAACACTTCGTGAACGATGCCGGCGGCAGTGTCTGCGAGCTGGATGACCCCGCGGTCATGGAGGCCCTGGCCGAGCATACGCTGATCCTGTATATCAAGGCCACGGAAAAGGATGAAGCGGCACTGATTCAGCGTGCTCAGAAGGCACCCAAGCCACTGTACTACCGGGAAGCCTTTCTGGAAGAGCAATTGGCCCTGTATCTGGAGGAAAGGCAGATTTCCTACGTGGCCATGATTGATCCCGATGATTTTGTCCGCTGGATGTTTCCACGCCTGTTCTATTCGCGTATTCCGCGTTATGAAGCCATTGCGGAAAAATACGGATACACCGTAACCACGGATGAGCTATCCCAGGTGAATGAGGAAGGTGGTTTGATGAAATTGATCGAAACCGTGCTGGAACGGCAGAAATAACAGTAGAGGTAGCGTATGCCATTGGTGGAAAATTCAAATCTGCCGGCCTTTGGACGTTTGCAGCAGGAAGGGGAAATCATCCTCCCGCGGGATGTGGCCCTGCACCAGGATATTCGCGAACTGCATATCGGTTTACTGAATATGATGCCCGATGCCGCGCTGGCGGCCACGGAACGTCAATTCTTTCGGCTGGTGGGCGAAAGCAATCAGATAGCCCAGTTTTACATGCATCCTTTTTCCCTGGATGAGTTGCCACGCGGCGCCCAGGGGCGGGAACACATCGAGCGCTACTATGAAACCTTTGCGCAGATTAGGGAAACCGGCCTGGATGCCCTGATCATTACCGGCGCCAATGTGACCCAGCCGGATCTGGCGCTGGAGCCTTTCTGGGAACCGCTCATCGAGGTGATTGACTGGGCCTATGAAAATGTCACTTCCACGCTTTGCTCCTGTCTGGCCACCCATGCGGTGCTGCAATTCCGCTATGGTCAGACCCGCTACCCGTTAGCGGAAAAGCGCTGGGGGGTGTACCCGCACCGGGTGATCCGTCGTGACCACCCCCTGGTGAATGGCGTAAACACCCGTTTTGATGTACCCCATTCCCGCTTCAATCAGATTGACAGGGCGCAGTTTGAAGCCGCCGGCCTGCACGTGCTGGTGGATAGTGACACCGCCGGTGTGCATCTGGCTGTTAGCGAAGATCAATTCCGTCTGGTGTTTTTTCAGGGGCATCCTGAATACGACATGATCAGTTTGCTCAAGGAATACAAGCGGGAAGTAAGTCGCTTCATCGGCGGTAGCCGGACGGACTATCCACCCCTGCCGGAGCATTACATTACCCGCCAGTGTCAGGCGATTTTGGAGGAACACCGGGAGCGGGTGATGGCCGCCAGGGACAAGGGCGGTTCAGCGCCGGAATTACCCGAGAGTCTGATTACACCCCTGCTGGACAATACCTGGCATGACTCCGCGGAAGCAGTGCTCAATAACTGGTTGGGCAAGGTGTATCAGATCACCAACAATGACCGGCGCCTGCCCTTTATGGAGGAAGTGAACCCGGTGAATCCACTGGGCCTGTAATCGCGCAGAGTGAACCACACTGCACCCGTCATGGCTCTCCTATGAGCGTGTTCAGGGTGCCACTGCCTTCAGCCCTGCGATAAAGGCTTGAGCCGCATTGGACAGGCTACGGCCACGATGATGCACCACGCCCAGGGTGCGCATCATGGGTTTGGCGTGAGGCACCTGAAAGCGTGCAATGCGTTCATCCAGCAGGGTGGCTGGCAGAATGCTCCAGCCAAGGCCAACGGCGACCAGCATGCGAATGGTTTCCAGATAGTTGGTGGATAAGGTTGGCGTCAACGTCAGCCCGGCGTTTGCGAAGAGCGACTCGACAATGCGGCCGGTGTAGGTTTTGCGGCCCGGTAGGATAGCGTCATGTTCTGTCAGCGCTTTC
>CBDUNQ010000314.1:0-3725 GCA_965368625.1 uncultured Gammaproteobacteria bacterium | reverse complement strand
TCCCAGCATAAAAACCGCGCTACGGCCATGAAGCAATTAAAGGCCAAGCTGTACGAACTGGAAATGCAAAACCGGCGCGCGGAACAACAAACGGTGGAAGACAGCAAGTCCGATATCGGTTGGGGTAGCCAGATCCGCTCCTATGTGTTGGATCAATCCCGTATCAAGGATCTGCGTACCGGCATGGAAACCGGAAATACCCAGGCAGTGCTGGATGGCGATCTGGATGATTTTATCGAGGCCAGTTTGAAGAGCGGCCTGTAAGTTAACGTATATTTATAGATACCGACTAGGGAAAACACCCTCATCATGAGTAACGATCAGCCGCTGGACGAAAACAAACTCATTGCCCAACGCCGCGAAAAGCTGCAACAGCTTCGTGACAGCACCGATATTCCTTTTCCCAATGATTTTCGCCGTAATGTTACCGCAGGTGAATTACATGCCGAATACGGTGACAAGGATAATGAATACCTGGAAGCCAATCCCCGTCGCGTACAGGTGGCCGGGCGCATGATGGCCAAGCGGGTCATGGGCAAGGCAAGTTTTTCCCAATTGCAGGATATGTCCGGACGCATTCAGTTGCGCCTGGAACGTGATCGTTTACCGGAAGGGGTGTATCAGCAATTCAAAGGCTGGGATGTGGGTGACATCATTGGTGCCGAAGGTGTGATGTTCAAAACCAATACCGGTGAACTCACCATTCAGGTGGATAGTTTGCGACTGTTGACCAAATCCCTGCGTCCATTGCCGGAAAAATTTCATGGCTTATCCGATCAGGAAACCCGCTATCGTCAGCGCTATCTTGATCTGATCATGAGCGATGTGTCGCGCAAGACCTTTGCCACCCGCACGCGTATCGTGCAATACATTCGGGAATTTCTCAATCAGCGGAATTTCCTGGAAGTGGAAACACCCATGATGCAGGTGATTCCCGGCGGCGCAGCCGCCAAGCCCTTTGTCACCTTCCATAATGCCCTGGACATGGATCTGTTTTTACGCATTGCACCTGAGCTATATCTCAAGCGTCTGGTGGTGGGTGGTTTTGAGCGGGTCTATGAAATCAATCGTAACTTCCGCAACGAAGGGCTTTCCACCCGGCATAATCCCGAATTCACCATGCTGGAATTCTACCAGGCCTATGCCGATTACCGCGATCTGATGGATCTCACTGAAGAACTGTTGCGCCAGTTGGCCGTGGAGATTCTGGGGGATACCCGCGTACCGTATCAGGGGGATGAATACGACTTCGGCAAACCCTTTGCGCGAATGACGGTGAAAGAATCCATACTCCATTACAATCCCGCTATTTCAGCGCCGCAACTGGAAACCCTCGAGTCTGCGCGTGCCGTGGCGCAGGAATTGAAGATTCCACTGAAAGACAGTTACGGGCTGGGTAAGGTGCAGATAGAAATTTTTGAGGCCACGGTGGAACACTTGCTCAAGGATCCTACCTTCATCACAGCGTATCCCACCGAGGTATCACCGCTGGCCAGGCGCAATGATCAGGATCCTTTCGTTACCGACCGCTTTGAATTCTTTGTGGGTGGTCGTGAGTTGGCCAATGGCTTTTCCGAGCTCAATGATGCGGAAGATCAGGCGGAGCGCTTTCGTAAGCAGGTGGAAGAAAAAGATGCCGGCGATGAAGAAGCCATGCACTATGACGCAGATTATGTGCGCGCCCTGGAGCACGGACTCCCACCCACGGCGGGTGAGGGTATCGGCATCGACCGCCTGGTGATGCTGTTTACCGATGCCGCCTCCATTCGGGATGTACTGTTGTTCCCCCATATGCGACCTGAGTAAGGTCAAAACCCGATTTTCCTTCAGTAGTCCCGGTTCAGACCGGGAATCCCAAGCGCAACCTGGCGTACCGTAAGGGGCGGGTGCCGCTTCGGAGGCGTTATCTTGACATCTAAATGCAAATGATTATCATTTAGAATCAAGAACCAGGGCTGGGAGGTGAGTATGACGTCGTTGACTGACGTAGGCAGGATGCAAAAAGGGGCTAAGGCAAATGCCCGAAAACGCATCTGGCAATTGGATTCCGCGGTGCACTGCAGTGTGATCGGCACCTGCCTGTCCGTGGCCGAACTCAAACAGTTGTGCAGACGTCTGGATTTGCAAATCCAGGCACAGGTCAGTGACTATGATTTGCATCATGCCTTTGTGAGTATTGCTGCCCAAACCAATTATTCCGCCCGCCTATTACAAAAATACCTGGATGCCAAATACCGCCTTGCCATTCGTCGCTATGGCGCGCTGCCGTCCCGGGCGGAATGGATGGCTCAGTGGCAGCAGGACAAGGGGGAGGGTGAACTTGCTGGCGCCTTTTGGGCCTTGTCGACCCAAGCTGGGGTGGATCAGGAGGTGCTGGATCACCTCTATGGGGAAGTGCATATGCACTCCCATGAAGGGGTGATCCAGGCCCTGAGGCAGCAACAGGAAGTGCAACGACTACAGCGGGAAAACGCCACATTGCAAGAAAGGCTTCAGTCCCTGGCACATCGCAGCCGACGGGAACAGGATTCCCTGCAGGGAAAAAATGCTGGATTGCGGGCATCCCTGCAAGATACAAAGCAGGAACTGTGGCAACTTCAGCAACGCCTGTCCGAGGCGGAGCCAAGCCGCCTGCATCAGAATCTGGATGCCATGCGGGGTCAATTGGAAGCCTATGCAGCCCGTTTCACCGCCGAGCGTATGCAATGGGAACGTGTAAAAAAGGAAGCCGCCAAATGGAAACAGCTGGCGCTGGCCCATGGTGATCGACATGTGGCACTGGAGGCGGATCTTGCTGAAGCCCGGGCGGAGCGGGAAGCCATGGAAAACACCCTGAGGCAGGTTTTCGGCAAATTGGAACATCCCTGTGATCTGTCCGATGCGACAGAAGTATCTCTGGATCTTTGTGTCCAGTGCATACTCTATGTGGGCGGAAGAGATCGCCAATGCGCACGTTTTCGTGCCATGGTGGAAACCCAAAATGGTCGTTTCCTGCATCATGATGGTGGCTTGCATGGGGGCAATGCACGTTTGTCCACGGTGTTGCCACAAGCGGATGTGGTGTTGTGTCCGGTGGATTGCATCAGTCATGATGCCGGTTTGCGGGCGAAGCAATTCTGCAAACGCAATGGCAAGCGGATGATCATGTTACCACGTGCCAGTCTGGCGGCCTTCAGTCGGGCATTGCAGGAATTGGTGGCGCCCGTTGCCACACAGTATGCCGATGGTTGACCAGAATGCCCGGTGTGTAAGGCGCGTGTGGAAGTCAGGAGATGGCGTCACTGCGCCGGTAGCCGGCCATCGGGTTTCCGCGTGAGGGCGGCCAACCAATGGCGATTGCCACGCCGTGTCTGCTGCATAGAACCTCACAAGGGGGACTATGTAAGAATGTCCTTATCTTGAATCATCATTTTCTGTGATGGCTGTTTTTTACGAAAACAGCAGAATAGTGATACAGTGGGCACCTTAGGGCAAAGCTTGTAAGGGACATGACCCATCGGTAATGCCAGGGTCTATTCTTTTCACATGCATTGCGGCAGTATTGAACATAAGCCTTTGCGGATTTTTTTACCTGGGGTGATAGTGAGATAGAAGTATTATGCTTTTGAAAAGCACCCTCAGGCGTATCATGATCGTCTGCCTGCTCGGTATTCACACCACTATGGCCGTCCTGGTCAGCAAGCCGCTTCAAGCAGAAGTTGAGCTGACCCCGGAAGAGCGTGACT
>CBDUNQ010000313.1:0-3725 GCA_965368625.1 uncultured Gammaproteobacteria bacterium | reverse complement strand
GGGAGGAACCGCCGCCACCATCCTCAATGCCGCCAATGAGCTGGCAGTGGATGCCTTTCTCGCCGGACAACTGCCCTTTACCGGGATACCGTCCCTGATTGAAGAATGCCTGGGTCACTGCACTCTGCAGCCGGCGGACGATCTTCACGTGATTCTTGCCGCGGATGCCCAGGCCCGGGATTACGCCCGGGAAAAATTAAGTGCTTACACCAGGAGGGTGTCTTGATGGAAGGTGTCGGTTTGTCATTACTCTGGTTTCTGGTGGCCATTGCGGTATTGGTAGCCGTACATGAGTATGGGCATTTCTGGGTGGCGCGCCGCCTGGGGGTCAAGGTATTGCGCTTTTCCATCGGTTTTGGCAAACCCCTGTGGAGCAGATGCTTCGGTGCTGACAATACGGAATTGGTGATTGCCGCCATCCCATTGGGTGGCTATGTGAAAATGCTGGATGAACGGGAAGGTGATGTGCCCCGCGAGGAAATTCATCGCGCCTTCAATCGTAAGCCATTGAGTACCCGCATGGCGGTCGTGGTAGCGGGCCCACTGTTCAATTTCCTGTTTGCCATCCTTGCCTATTGGCTCATGTATGCCACCGGGGTACCGGGTGTGCGGCCCGTGGTGGGCGAGGTGACGCCGGCTTCCTATGCGGCCCAGGCGGGCTTTCAACTGCGTGATGAAATTCTGACCATCGATGGTCAGGAAACCCCCAGTTGGGATATTGCGCTGATCAGCCTGCTGGAAGCCGGTCTCGAGCGCCAGGTCAGCATTGTGGAAGTGGAATCCCCGGAGACCGGTCGTCGCCAGCTGAGTCTGGACTTGCGGGATGCCACGGATATTCTGGATAAGGGCGGGGTGTTGAAGAACCTCGGCTTGTCTCCCTGGACGCCGCAGCTGCCCGCGGTCATCGACCGCACCGTGGAAGGTAGCCCGGCGGCACAGGCAGGGTTACAGGGAGGGGATACCATTATCGCCGCCGATGACACCCCTATGGCTTCCTGGTCCGAATGGGTGGACTACGTGCGTACCCGTCCCGGTCAGACCATCCATCTGCTCATCAGCCGGGGCGACCTGGAAATGAAAATACAGATCACCCCGGAGTCAGTGGTTGAGGAAGACGAAACCATTGGACGTATCGGGGCCTATGTACGCGCTCCCGAAGGGGGGCATCCCATGCGTACCGTGGTGCGCTATGGACCACTGGAATCCCTGCCCCAGGCATTGATCAAAACGGCAGATATGACCCGGCTGACCTTGCGGACCCTGTGGGAAATGCTGGTGGGACGCGCCTCGGTGGAAAACATCAGCGGGCCCATCAGTATTGCCCAGTATGCGGGTTATTCCGCCAGTGCCGGACTTGCCTATTTTCTGGGTTTTCTGGGTATTATCAGTATCAGTCTGGGGGTCCTGAATCTTTTACCGGTGCCCGTACTGGATGGCGGTCACCTGATGTATTACTGTATCGAGCTGGTCAAGGGCAGCCCCTTGTCGGAACAGGCGCAGGCGCGCGGCCAGCAACTGGGGCTGGCAATGCTGCTGGCCCTGATGGGCTTGGCGTTTTATAACGACCTTACCCGGTTGTTTGGCTAATCCGGTTTCCGATGCCGGTTATGCCCTGAGTAAACGATGATTTCCGAGGAGTGTTCCGAACCCCGACGGTGATATGCGGTCGAAGCGGGACTGATGTACACAAACAACAAGCGTTGGACGACACATGCTACGGTTATTCTGGCTGGTGCTATTTTCAGTGGTTTTCTGCGGCCGTACTCTGGCCTTTGATGCGTTTCCGGTCAGCGATATCCGGGTGGAAGGCCTGCAGCGGATTTCCGCGGGTACCGTATTCAGCTATCTGCCACTGAAGATCGGGGATGAATTGACCGAGGCAAAATCGGCAGATGCTATTCGAGCCCTGTTCAAATCGGGTTATTTCAAGGATGTCAGCCTGGGACGCGATGGAGATGTGCTGGTGGTGGTGGTTCAGGAAAGGCCGGCCATTACCAGTATTAAAATTGAGGGCAACAAGGACATCGAAACCGAACCCCTGCTGGATTCCCTCAAGGATATCGGCCTCGCCAAGGGGCAGGTGTTCAATCGCTCCCTGCTCGATAAAGTGGAACAGGAATTGCGTCGCCAATACTTCAGCCGGGGTAAATACGGAGTCCGCATCGAAACCACGGTCACCCCTCTGGAGCAGAACCGGGTGGGGATCCTCATCGACGTCACAGAAGGCCGGGTGGCGCGTATTCGTGAAATCAATATCATTGGCAACACCGTCTACGATGATGAAACCCTGCTGGACGAATTCGAGCTGAGCACCTCCACCTTTTTTTCGTTCTACAGTAAGAACGACCAGTATTCCAAGCAAAAACTCTCCGGTGACCTGGAACGTCTGCGCTCCTATTATCTCGATCGTGGCTATATCAATTTTGATATCAGTTCCACTCAGGTATCCATTTCTCCCGATAAAAAAGATATCTATATCACGGTGAATATTGCGGAAGGGGATCAGTACCGTATTAAAGAGGCAAAGATTTCCGGAGATCTTGTAGTGGAACCGGAAGAGCTTTTCCCCCAGGTGCTAATCAATCCCGGCGATGTGTTTTCGCGCAAGAAGATTACCGAATCGGTCACCCGGCTGGGAGATCGACTGGGTGATGACGGCTATGCCTTTGCCAATGTGAATACTTCACCCGAAGTGGATGAGGTCAATAAAGAAGTCACGGTGGTGTTTTTTATCGATCCCGGCAAGCGGGTGTATATCCGCCGCATCAATATGCTCGGTAATATCAAGACCCGCGATGAAGTCCTGCGCCAGGAAATGCGTCAGATGGAAGGCGGCTGGTTTTCCGCCAGTAAAGTGGAGCGCTCCCGCACCCGCTTGCAGCGGCTGGGTTATTTTGATGAAGTCAATGTGGAAACACCATCGGTGCCCGGCAGTACCGACCAGGTGGATGTGAATTATTCGGTAACCGAGCGCGCCTCCGGTAACGTCACCCTGGGCATCGGTTATGCCCAATCGTCGGGTATTCTGCTCAATGCCAGTGTCACCCAGGATAACTTCATGGGTACCGGTAAACGGGTGAGCGCCACGGTGAACAACAGTGATGTGAACAATATCTACAGCTTTGCCTATACCAATCCCTTTTACACTGTGGATGGTATCAGCCGCAGTTTCGGAGTGTTTTCCCGGGAAACGGATGCCGGTGAAGCCAATGTGTCCGACTACACCACGGATACCTGGGGCGCCAATCTCGGCTATGGCATTCCGGTGAATGAATTCGATACGATCCGTGTAGGTGCGGAAGTGGAAAACATCAGTATCGAACGCACCATTTTCTCACCCGTGACGGTTACCAATTTCCTCGATCAGTATGGTGATGATTTCACTTCCTATAAATTCACCACCAGTTGGTCACACGATACGCGCAATCGCGCCATCTTCGCCAACCGTGGTGGTATGCAGCGGATCGGTCTGGAAGTGGCCGTACCGGGTTCCGATCTGGAGTATTACAAGCTCAACTATCGGCACTTGCGCTATATCCCGTTGACAGAGAAGCTTACCCTGTCACTGAATGGCGAATTGGGCTGGGGGGATGGCTACGGTGAACTGGACGTGCTCCCGTTTTTTGAAAACTACTATGCCGGTGGTGTTCGTTCCGTGCGTGGCTATGAGGATAATTCCCTCGGCCCCCGTGATACCTTGGATTCCGATCCGGTCGGTGGTAGCT
>CBDUNQ010000312.1:0-3741 GCA_965368625.1 uncultured Gammaproteobacteria bacterium | reverse complement strand
CCGAAGGGGCCTTTTCCCAGGCCTTTGTGCCCGTGCTCAGTGAATATAAAAGTCAGCGCAGCGAAGCCGAGGTGAAGTCCCTGGTGGACCGGGTATCCGGCACCCTGGCGGGGGTGCTGAGCCTGATCACCCTGGTGGGGGTGCTGGCCAGCCCGCTGCTGGTGACCCTGTTTGCCCCCGGGTTTCTGGATGATCCAGCCAAGTTCCAGCTCACTTCCACCCTGCTATCTATCACCTTTCCCTATCTTTTATTTATTTCACTGGTGGCCTTTGCCGCCGGGATTCTCAATACCTATGGCCGCTTTGCCGCCGCCTCTTTCGCCCCGGTATGGCTCAATGTGATTCTCATTGGCGCTGCCCTGTGGGTGGCCCCCCGTCTGGAGGAACCCATGCTGGCCATGGCCTGGGGGGTGTTTCTGGCCGGGGTGGTGCAATTACTGTTTTTACTGCCTTCGCTGGCGCGCCTGCGCCTGTTGCCACGGCCGCGCTGGGGGTGGCGGGATTCCGGAGTGCGCAAGATCCTGCGGCTCATGGGGCCCGGGATCCTGGGTTCTTCGGTGGCCCAGATCAACTTGCTGTTCGATACGCTCATCGCTTCCTTTCTGGTCACCGGCAGTGTCAGTTGGCTGTATTACTCGGATCGCCTGGTGGAGTTTCCCCTGGGCATCTTCGGGATTGCCCTGGCCACGGTGATCCTGCCGAGTCTGTCCAAGCATCATGCCAATGCGGCGCCGAAGGATTTTTCCCGTACCCTGGATGCCGGTTTGCGCTGGGTGGTGCTCATCAGCCTGCCGGCGGCGGCCGGTCTGGCCCTGTTGGCCGCTCCCGCCCTGGCTACCTTGTTTCTCTACGGTAACTTCACTCCGGCCGATGTGGAAATGGCTTCCCTGAGCCTGATGGCCTACAGCCTCGGGCTACCCGGCTTCATGCTGGTCAAGATTCTGGCCCCGGCCTTTTATGCGCGCCAGGATACCCGCACCCCGGTGAAGGTGGCCATCACCGCCATGCTGACGAATATGGTACTCAACGTAGTGTTTGTGGTGCCCATGGTGTTGCTGTCCATACCGGGACCCCACGCCGGCCTGGCCCTGGCCACTTCCCTTGCGGCCTATGTGAATGCGGGCTTGCTCTATAAGCACTTGCGGCAGGAAGGGGCCTATGATCCGGTTTCCGGCTGGCGTCACTGGCTGGCCAGTGTGTTGCTGGCCACGCTGGGCCTGGGTCTGGTACTGATCTACGGGGTGGCACCCCTCGCGGAATGGTCCCAATGGACCGCCATGCACCGCGGAGCGCAATTGCTGCTGTGGATGACGGTGGGTGCGGTGACCTACCTGGTACTGTTGCGCCTGCTGGGGCTGAAACTTCGCCATATCTGGGCACCCACCCGCATGAATCCATGACAATGGCGCCGGGTTCCTTATAATCTTCCCTTTTACTGTCCGGCTGCCCATCCATGGAACTGATCCGCGGAATTCACAATCTGCGCCCCCGACATCGGGGTTGTGTTGCCACCATTGGCAACTTCGATGGTGTACACCTCGGACATCAGGCCGTCCTGGGGCAGTTGGCGGAACGTGGCGCCGAGTTGGGCTTGCCCGCGGTGGTGATCACCTTTGAACCGCAGCCGGCGGAATTCTTCACCCCGGAACAGGCGCCGGCGCGCCTGACCCGCTTTCGGGAGAAACTGGAAGCCTTTCGCCGTTATGCCGTGGAACGTGTACTGGTGTTGCGTTTTGATCAGGCGCTGGCCAGCCTTGCGGCGGAAGACTTTATCCTCCGGGTGCTGGTGGAAGGTCTGGATATCCGTTACCTGGTGGTGGGGGATGATTTCCGCTTCGGTAAGGGGCGTAGTGGAAATTTCGAATTGTTGCAGGCACGAGGCGAAGAACATGGCTTTCAGGTGGTGAATATGCACACCTTTGAAATCGCCCATGAACGGGTCAGTAGTACGCGGGTGCGCGATGCCCTGGCCGTGGGGGATATCGCCCTGGCGGAATCCCTGCTGGGGCGGCCCTACCGTATCACGGGACGCGTGGCCCGGGGGGAACAACGTGGGCGAACCATTGGCTTTCCCACGGCGAATATTCATTTACACCGTGCCAAATCCAGCCTGCAGGGTGTGTATGCGGTAGAAGTGTTCGGCCTGGAGCGCGAACCCCTGGAAGGGGTGGCCAATCTCGGCCGTCGTCCCACCGTGGGCGGTACCCGGCTGCAACTGGAAGTCCATCTGTTCAATTTTGCGCAAAATATATACGGGCGCAACCTGCATGTGAATTTTCTCTACCGTATTCGGGATGAACGGAAATTTGATTCCTTTGATGCCCTGCGGCAACAGATCGATGAAGATGTAACGCAGGCCAAGGGTTTTTTCGCGCACAGGGCATAAATAGTGATAGCGTAGCGGGAACCGGCAGTGGCTTGATGGCTGCAATACCTGTTGCAATACCATCACCCGGTATTGAACCGTAGTAAACGAAGGTAATGAGATTTAAAAATGGCAGATTACAAACAGACGCTGAATCTTCCCAGCACCGCCTTTCCCATGAAGGGAAATCTGGCGCAGCGTGAACCGCAGCGGCTTGCTCATTGGGAAAAGGTGGATTTGCAGGCGAAGATGCGGGAAGTGGCCGCGGGCCGCCCCAAATTCATTTTGCATGATGGCCCCCCTTACGCCAATGGCGATATCCATATCGGCCATGCCGTGAACAAGGTACTCAAGGATATTATCGTCAAGAGCAAGACCTTCAGTGGCTTTGATGCACCCTATGTACCGGGCTGGGATTGGGCAAGGCCGGCCATAAGGTGGATGAAGCCACCTTCCGCAAAGCGTGTCGTGACTATGCCGCCAAACAGGTGGACGGGCAGCGCAAGGATTTCATTCGACTCGGCGTCATGGGTGATTGGCAGAATCCCTATCTCACCATGGATTACCGCTTTGAAGCCAATATCATCCGTTCCCTGGGGCGCATTGCCAGTAATGGGCATTTGCATAAAGGCTATAAGCCGGTGCACTGGTGTACCGATTGCGGCTCGGCCCTGGCGGAAGCGGAAGTGGAATACGAAGACAAAACCTCGCCCGCGATCGATGTGCGCTTTGCGGTACTCAATGAAGAAGCGCTGCTGGATCGTTGCCGCCATGTGGATGGGGTCAAGGGCAAGGGCCCCATGTCAGTGGTGATCTGGACCACCACGCCCTGGACCCTGCCGGCCAACCGGGCGGTGGCCCTGAATCCCGAGCTGGAATATGCCGTGGTGCAATGTGATCTGGAACATGGACCGGAGCGATTGATTCTGGCGGAAGCCCTGATGAAACAGGCCATGGGGCGTTTTGGCGGTGAAGAACATCAGGTACTGGCCTATTGCAAGGGCAGTGACCTGGAACACCTGAAATTACAACATCCCTTTTATAACCGTGAAGTGCCCATCATTCTTGGCGATCACGTAACCACGGAAGCCGGTACCGGCGCGGTACATACCGCACCGGGCCATGGTCAGGATGACTATGTGGTGGGTTCCCGTTATGGCTTGCCGGTGGATAATCCCGTGGGCAGCAATGGCTGTTTTCTGCCGGATACGGAATTCTTTGCGGGCAAGCATGTCTTCACTGCCAACGACGATGTACTGGATCTGCTCAAGGCCCGGGGTGCCCTGGTGCATCATGAAAACCTGCGCCACAGTTACCCCCATTGCTGGCGTCATAAAACCCCCATCATCTTCCGCGCCACACCCCAGTGGTTTATC
>CBDUNQ010000311.1:0-3744 GCA_965368625.1 uncultured Gammaproteobacteria bacterium | reverse complement strand
AGGGCCCCTGGGCAACAGGGGCCCTTTTTTTATTTATAGGATGTTCCTTGTTCTGCTTGCACTTTTGAGCCTAATTCTGGATAATCGCCCGCTCTTAAGCGCCCGTAGCTCAGCTGGATAGAGTACTCGGCTACGAACCGAGCGGTCGGAGGTTCGAATCCTTCCGGGCGCGCCAATACACCACAAAGGCCACCCCAGTAGCGGGTGGCCTTTGTGGTTTTCGGTTGCTGAAAATTCGGCATGCGGGTGAATGGTCGGTCTTTCACCCGAACTAGCGGCTCATGGTGATACAGATTCGGTTGGATCCGACAAAAGGGTCTTTCCGGAAGGAATCCATGGATTTTTCCATCCTGCTCGCCTACGCTGAGTGTTCCGGGTCACGGGAGAATCATCATGGAGGTTGATCATCTGGATCTGCTGCAGTCCATGCCCATTTTCGGCGGTATTGCTGCGACTTCCCTGGAGCTGTTGCTGGCGGGTGCCCTGCCGGTTGAGCGTGATGCGCGCGAGTATTTTTTTCGTGAAGGGGCCATGGCTGAATCCATGTTTGTACTGGAGCGCGGGCGCGCCCAGGTAGCCAAGTTATGGGATAACCAGGAACATCCTTTGCGCATTCTGAAATCCGGCGATTGCTTTGGCGAGGTGGCCCTGCTGGATATGATGCCTCGCAGTGCCAGTGTACAGGCCCTGGATCCCTGTCATGCTATCGAGATACCCCGTGCAGCCTTGTATGCCCTCTATCAGGAAAACCTGGAACAGTTCACCATGATCATCATGAATATGGCCAGGGAAGTGAGCCGGCGGCTGCGGCTGGCGGATAACCGGTTGTTTGAGTTTTCACGGGAGCAACCGGCCGTGGCTTTGGCGCAGACGTTTCGAGTGATTTGATGGCGGATCCTTCCGCTGGAAAATGAGTGGCCACTGGCGTGTCGTCAAGGTGGCATTATTCTGGAGTTCGGCGAATAAGGTCTTCCTGTTTCAGGTGTTTGCCCTGGGGTATACTCCAGGTCCATCACGTATCTGAGGGAAGGGAATATGCCTGTAAACCGCCAAAGCGGGTTCGCGGTAATGGTGCTGAGCCTGATGTTATTGTCTGCCTGCGCCGGATTGCCAACGCGTACGGAAGCCCCACGGGTTTCACTGGTGAATCTACAGTTGCTGGGTGCCGAACTTCTGGAGCAGCGCTATGGCATGACCTTACGCGTGCAAAACCCCAATGATTTTCCCTTACGCATTCGCGGCGTGGATTTTCACCTGGAAGTGAATGGCGAACATTTTGCCGATGGGGTGGGCAATCAGGCCCTTGACATTCCCGCCTTTGGCGAAGCCCGCATGGAGTTGCAGGTTTCTTCCAATCTCTGGCGTTTGCTGCAACAGATTCGCGACATGGGTGAGGGACGCCGGCAAGAACTCAGCTATCGGGTACATGGGCGCATCAGTTTGAGTGGTGCCCTTGGCCGGATACCCTTTGAAAACAAGGGCAGTATTCCATTGGATCTCGGGGCATCCCGGGGTGGGGTCTAAAGCAGGCCTTCAGTCAGTGGGGGAGCTATCCCACTCTTCCAGTGCATCGCGGGCAAGTTCCGCTACCTCGGGATGAATATCATTGGCCAGTCGTTGCAGATCTGCCCGGGCACGGGGATCACCACTGATACCCAGGTAGTGAGCGGCATCGGCGCGTAATCGTGGGTCCGATGACTGGCTCATTTCCAGTAGCGAAGGCAGCAGTCGTCCCATGTGTTCACTGCCTACCAGGTCTTCCACCAGGGCCGCCGCGCCGATGCGCAGGGAAAGTTCCGCCTCGGTATCCATGAGCAGTTGGCTGAGTCCTTGCAAATGTTCCGGGTTGGCCTGTAGGAAAGCGGTAGCTGTGGACAGGTCACCCTGCTTGATCAAGGTGGCGATATAGTCCCGATAACCGTCCATGGTTTCCGCTTTATCCACCCATTGGCGTAATTCCCCGAGGCTGTATGCACCACTGAGTTGAATGCGGCCGATGCGTATCCAGGGTACGGAGCGCACCCCTTCGGTCTGTGCTTCTTCGTGGGCATGTTCAATGGAAAAAATCTGTAATTCGCGCAGTTTTCCCTGTTTCATGAGTTCGCTCAAGCCGTGCAACACCCCCGGGCAGTGTGGGCATTGGCGGGAAATGAATAGCAGGGCCTTGGGGGCGCGTGGGGCAGTCTGTTTCATGGTCTGGATTGTTCACCTGAAGGGCATTACCGGGTTTATGCCGATTGCCGGCCAAACCAGAAGGAAAGGTCCCTGGCCAGGAATTCCTCTACAGGCATGTAGTGGGAGCCGTCGCAGGAAAAGGTCAGGCCAAGCATGCCATTCATTACATTGAGGGAAGCTGAACGCAGATAGATGGTGTCATCCGAAAGACGAAGCGGCTTCAATTGCTGTAAGGCCCTGTGTACCTGCTTGGGGCTTATTTTGGCACGTTCCGGATAGGGCCGCAGTGGATACGCGAGGCAAAAATCCGGATTGATGATGTCGTCCACGGAAATGATTTGATAACTGTAGGGGTCATCAATGAGCCATACGGAACAGCGGCCACTGGAAAAATGTATTTTGCAGTGGAAAACCCCATGTTCAAGTATCAGGTTATAAAAAAGCTCCAGTACCTCGTCGATATGCTCTTCCAACAGGCTCGGCGCGCGCTTTTGCAGGAATACCGTGCTGCGTACCGCAGGGTCACCGCGAAACTGCTGCCATTGCTGGGTAGGCAGATCAAGCTCGCTGTTTTTTAATAAATCATTCACCGTAAAATCGGCGGCGATAAAACCAAGTAACTGATCCTGGGTGCGCACCGCCTGTAAGGCGGTGATCACCTGTTCTTTCCGGTCGTAGATGCTACGGTATACCGAGGAAAGCATAATGCCCTTGAAGGGCAGGTTATTGGTGAGGTAGGGCCGGGTGGAGAGATCCGTACCGCGCCAGCTGGGATCGATGTGGCCGGTGCGTACCATGGAGGATATTTCGATACCATTCACTCCCCAGGCATAGAGTTGTTCGCAGTTCGGTATATGAGCAATGGTTTCCGACAGTACCCTGTCCAATTGGTCCGCATCGGGCCAATGGGGCACGCAGGATTCCGCCAGTTGGCGCAGGGGTTTCGAAACCGCACTGGCGAGTGCAGCTTTTTTCGCCAGGATCTGTTCTTGCAGGCTACTCATGGATCATTTCCCGTGGCTTCAAGGCGCGTGGCATAGAGTCAGCCTTCATCCACATCGTCCATATCGGCTTGACCGGAAAGACGTCGCCGAATATGGGACCAACTCATGCCGGTGGTAAGGACACCGGAGAGGATCAGCAGAATGATGTAAGAAATGGCGCGCACGCTATCGGCGGGAACCAGGCCGTAATCAATGACCAGCCACAGCAAACTGCCGAAAAAGGCAAAGGCCAGTATCAGGCCCAGTGGTCCCAGAGAGCGCAGGGTGGCACGAATGAATACGGTCCAGGCGATCAATAACACGACGCCGGCAAAGATTTTCAGGACAGAATAATCAGGCAGATTTTCAATGGCCCAGTGGTAATAGGAATATCCTTCCGGATTGTAGGATACAAATACCAATACCAGGGCGGCCAGAAATCGTAATGCTATTCCCTGTAGTCCAATGTACGTCATGCAGGTTTTCCATGTTCATTTTTTCAAAGGCCCTAGTGTAGAGCAAAACGGGGGCTGAGGGTAAGATGGGAAGGGGTAGTCATCCCGGTGTACGGTGTGATGTTCAGATG
>CBDUNQ010000310.1:0-3747 GCA_965368625.1 uncultured Gammaproteobacteria bacterium | reverse complement strand
CCATTGGCCAGTTGCCGGGCGCGCTTGGTGGCTACCAGCACCAGCTGAAAGCGGTTATCCACATTCTGCAGGCAATCTTCAACGGTAATACGAGCCATATTTCACCTAACTTCGCGGTTTATCGCGCATTTAATAAGGATGGTTTGCGGGCTGCAAAGTGTACCTGAATCACTCGGCAGGGGCCAGCAGGGCAGCCAATAAGGGTCCATTACGCCGCTTCTGGGCCTCCAGTGGTAGACGTCGCGCCAGCAGGATGGCGGTGAGCTCCTGTTGGGCTGTGGCAAAGTCGTCGTTGATCACCAGGTAATCGTATTCCCCGTAATGACTCATTTCACTCACGGCATCGCGCATGCGCCGGGCAATGATTTCTTCGCTATCCTGGCCGCGTCCGCGGAGCCGGCTCTGCAGGGCTTCCCGGGAAGGGGGCAGGATGAAAATGCTCACCGCGGAAGGCATCCATTCCCGTACCTGCCGTGCCCCCTGCCAATCGATTTCGAGAATGATATCGGTCCCTTCCGCCAATGGGCCCAAAACGCTTTCTTTGGCCGTTCCATAATAGTTATCAAATACTTGTGCGTGTTCCAGAAAGGCATCCTCGGATACCATCTGTTCAAATTTATTCTTATCTATAAAATTATAGTCAACCCCATTTTTCTCTCCCGGACGGGCTGCACGGGTGGTGTGGGAGACGCATACCCTGGCGCCGGGCAATTGTTCCAGCATGGCTTTCACCAGACTGGTCTTGCCTGCGCCGGAAGGGGCGGAGATTATATATAAGGTGCCGGACGTGGAATCATTCATAGGTGAAGGATGAATACTCGTAACGTTACAGGGATAAGAATCTGACAGATATTCGGTGGTCGGAATTGAATTTCCAGGGGCGACTTGCGGAGGGTGCGGGTCCCTCAATCCATCCCATGGATCCACAGGCGTTTGCGCTGCGGTAACTCCCTCCGCTGAAAGCGGGCCCGGGAAACGGCCTTGAAGAGCTCGGCCGCATCGCGTTCCACGCGGATGATGGCTTCGCACTCTGTCGCACCATAGGCTTCTGTACAGCACCGCGCATACTCATTGGTAAACGCAGGCATTTTTTTCTTGTGATGTACTCATGTTGTGTCTTCCTCTGGCTATTCGGGCTATCGGCGTCAAGGCAATGACGCTTGAGGTACCGCATTCGATCTTCCAGTAACAGCCGTTCGGCAAAGGGCTCAAAAAAGGCCTTTCTCCAAGAATCCATCTGATCTTCAGATATTATGCCTTTGGAATCAAGGTAAATGCGTAACACAAAGGGGGTGGCAGTCATGGCGCTCACTCCACGTTCTGCACCTGTTCGCGCATCTGCTCGATCAACACCTTGAGTTCCACCGCGATGCGGGTGGTTTCGCCATCGGCGGATTTGGAAGCCAGGGTATTGGCTTCGCGGTTGAATTCCTGCATCAGAAAATCCAGGCGCCGGCCCACGGGATCATCCCGCTCCAGGACCCGGCGGGCTTCTTCCACATGGCCTTCCAGGCGGTCCAACTCTTCATCCACATCCATTTTCTGCACCAGGTAGAGAATTTCCTGTTCCAGACGGTCGGCATCCACGGTGGCGGTGATCTCCCCCAGGCGTGCCGCCATTTTTTCCCGAATGCGCTGCTGGATTTCCGGTAACCGGGTGCGGGCGGCCTGTACCAGGGAAGCGATGGTCACCAGCCGGTTACTCAGCAGGGCATGGATTTGCTGGCCTTCGCGGCTTCTGGTTTCTATCAATATATCAATGGCTTGCGATAAAAGTTCCTGGGCGGCACGGGCCAGGGGCGCACGATCCGGTTCCTGTTCCTGCAGTACGCCCGGCCAGCGCAGTACTTCCAGGGGGTTGAGGGCCTGGGTGTCCGGCGCCTGGTGTTGCAGGGTTTCGCAGGCCGCCAGCAGGGGTTGCAGCACTTGCTCATTGATGAGCAGGGCGCTGTCCGCCGCCGCATTGGGGCGAAAGCGCAAATTGCACTCCACCTTGCCCCGCCCCAGGCGCTGGCTGACGGTTTCCCGCACCGTGCCTTCCAGGCTGCGCAATTCCTCGGGCAGGCGAATGCCCAGCTCCAGATAACGGTGGTTTACGGAGCGCAATTCCCAGGTGAGGGGGCCGGCGTCGGTTTCCTGTTCACAACGGGCAAAGGCGGTCATGCTGCGGATCATGGTCTGGGTCTCTCATGGGTGCCGGATCGGATGACCAGCGGGTTTGGTGGGCCTGGCGTCTGTGCCGGTGGGAAATGGCTGGCTTAAGTCCGCCAAACGCCTGGCCGATGTACTTAGGCATGGTAAGCCTTTCTGGGCACACAGAAAACCACCGCCGCACCCAATCCGGAGATCCATGAACAAAGACCTGCACAGCCTGCCGCCAGGAACGGAACTGGATGGCTACCGTTTCGAGCAAGTGCTCGGCGGTGGTGGCTTCAGTATCGTCTATCTGGGCACCGAGCTGGCTTCGGGTCATGTGGTGGTGATCAAGGAATACATGCCCACCAAAATGGCCAAGCGCAATGCCGATGGCAGCATCAGTGCCCGCGGTGAAGCGGAAGCGGAACGCCTGTCGCGCGGTCGGAAATTATTCTTTCAGGAAGCCAGTACCCTGGCGCACCTGAAACACCCCAATATCGTTCACGTACTGAATTTTTTCCAGGATAACGGCACGGTATACATGGTGATGGCCTTTGAAGAGGGCAAGAACCTGCAAGCCTATCTGCAGGCGCGCAAGGGCCGGCTCAGTGAGCGCTTTTTGCGCACCGTATTTCCGCCCCTGCTGGATGGGCTGGAAATGATTCACCAGCAGGATATCCTGCATCTGGATATCAAGCCGGGGAACATTCACATTCGACCGGGCGGTGCGCCACTGCTATTGGATTTCGGCGCGGTACATGGTTTTGGTGAAAGCCGGCAGCAACAGGCCGGGCAAGTGGTGAGCCCCGGGTTTTCACCGGTGGAACAGTATGAGCGCGGCGGCTATGTGGGCCCCTGGACCGATGTCTATGCCATTGGCGCCACCATGCGCGCCTGCATCGAAGGCCGTGCACCCATGGATGCCCGCCATCGACGCGTGCAGGATCCACTGAAACCCGCGGTGCAGCAATATCGCAAGCTATACTCGGCCAGCCTGCTGGAAGCCCTGGATTGGGCCATGGAAGTGGATCCCCTGTTACGGCCACAGACCATTGCCCAATTTCGCGAACGGCTATTGCGCGATGAAGCGCTGAAGCCGGCAGAACCCGTATCGGCGCTGGGCAAGCTGGCCAATACATTACTGGGTAAAGGGTGAGCAGGATGCGCTACCAACATGCCATTACCAATCGACTGGGTAATCGACAGAGTAATCAGGATCGCTGCCTGATCCGCCACGGTAAGGAAGCCGTACTCCTGGTGGTTGCCGATGGCATGGGTGGCCATGCGCGCGGCGATCTGGCGGCCCAGACGGCAGTGGATACCTTCAGTCGTCTGTTCCGGCAGCATAAGGGAAGATTTCAGGATCCCCATGATTTTTTGCGCAATGCCATGGAGCAAGCCCATGACCGGGTGACCCGCGTGGGCCTGGCGCAGCATCCCCCCATTGAACCACGCACCACCTGTGTGGCTTGCCTGGTGCAGGGGCAACAAGCCTGGTGGGCCCATGTGGGTGATAGCCGCCTGTACCTGTTGCGCGAGGGTCGGGTGGTACTACGCACACTGGATCACACCCCGGTGGAAGAATTGTTGCAAAGTGGTGCCATCACGGAA
>CBDUNQ010000309.1:0-3748 GCA_965368625.1 uncultured Gammaproteobacteria bacterium | reverse complement strand
AGACCACGCGACCGAAGCCTACGTACAAGGCCTGGAGAATTGCAATGAAACGCCTGACCCTGATTTTCAGTTCACTGCTTTTGCTGACCTGGCATACCGCCAGCCAGGCTTCCCGCTTTGAATTCACGGCACCCATCAATGCCTTTGAGGGCGATCAGGTGATCTTCCATGACATCGCGGCCATGCCCATGGTCAGCGAACATTCATCCTATAAAGTGCGTAGCCGCCATGGCCTGACAAAATGCTATAACGAACAGTCCCGGGCCTTTGACTGTCAGGTATTGAAGAATGTGGGTTATGTCACCCGGGCACGCATGACCGTAAAAGACAATTACATTGAATCCATCACCGTTCTGGAAATGCAGCAGTAAGGCATCGGCACCGAGGTTACTATCATGAAAAACAGCATTCGCCTCTTACCTGTTTTGAGCCTGGCCGTACCGGCCGCACTCAGCGCCGCCATGAGCGATTTCACCGCGCTGCCACCCACCCAGGTGCCGGGCACTGATCCCAATGTAATGATCAATCTATCCATTGAAACCCCCATGCAGGGTGCCGCCTACAATGACCAGAACGATGGCGGCACTTGCACCGGCCGGCCGGCTTCCGAGGGTGGAAAAAACATTGGTGCCTGTTATTTCAAGGATCAGGAATACATCGGTTATTTCGACCCCGATAAATGCTACGTCTATTCCACAGACCATTTCGCCCCTTCCGGGGCCGTGGGTACGGACCACGAGTGTAGCGGCAAGTGGAGCGGCAACATGCTCAACTGGGCCACCATGACCGCCATCGATGAATTCCGCTGGGCCCTCACCGGTGGCCATCGTTCCACGGATACCGCCACGGAAACCCGCCTGCAGCGTGCCAATATGGGTCTTAGCGCAGGTCATAGCTGGTTCCCGGTAAAGAAATTACAGAACCCCCTTAACACCAACCCCAACAAGGTCACTCCCTATAACAACTCGGTCCTGTATATCACCAGTACCGGCACCACAATCAATGTAGGCACCACCGCCGGCGCCAGCGACGTGGCCAGCGGCCTCAATGTCATTGTCAAGGTATGCGACAGTACCCAGGGGCTGGAAGAAAACTGCAATGCCTATGGTAGCAATTACAAGCCGGAGGGCTTGATTCAAAACAATGCCCGTAACATGCGATTTGCAGTGATGAGTTACCTCAATAATGCCGATAAGAACCGCCATGGCGGTGTTTTGCGCGCCAATATGAAATATGTGGGCCCGGAAATGCCTGCCACCGGTGGCGGCTTTCAAACCAATGCCAATCGTGAATGGGATGCCGGCAGTGGAGTTTTTGTGGTGAACCCCGACCCCACCGATGCCGCTGCCAGCAGCGTTACCAATAGTGGTGTCATCAATTACATCAACAAGTTCGGTGCCAATGGTTATAAGAGCTATGACCCCATTGGTGAATTGTTTTATGAATGCCTGAATTACTTCCGTGACAAAGGCCCCACCAGTGCTTTCTATAGCGGTGCCACCGCTACGGAAAAGGATGGCTTTCCGGTCATTACCAACTGGATTGACCCCATTCAGTATTCCTGCCAGCCCAACTATATCGTCGGCATCAATGATGCCAACCCCTGGCTGGACAAATGGCTACCCGGTACTTCCGTGGTAACCGGGGCCACCTATAACAACTTTTCCTGGAGCGGCAATGAATCCGCAGCGCCTCCCAGCGATACCATCGATGTAACCGATCTCACCAATACGGTGGGCGAACTACAGGGCCTCAATGGCACCACCTTCTCCATTGGCTGTGTACCCGGCAACTGCGACATGGTGGCCAATAACAAACTGGTGAATAACCTGGGGGAAGTGTTTGGCACCGCCCCCTGGGCCGGCAAGGAAAACTCTTACTATATTGCCGGACTGGCCTACTGGGGTGCCAGCCAGGATATCCGTACTTCCGCCGATAGCAACAACATCGATGGCCGGCAAAGTATTCGCACCTTTATGATCGATACCCAGGAATACAATGCCAACCCGCTGACCGGCCAGACCAATATGCTCTGGTTGGCGGCCAAGTATGGCGGCTTTGAGGAAAGCGATAAAACCGATACCAATTCCGATGGCAACAATTATGAACCCAACCTCACCGCCGAATGGGATGCCGATGGCGATGGCGAACCGGACAACTATGTACTGGCCACCAATCCGCAGAAACTGGTATCCGGCCTGTCCCGCGCCCTTTCCGACATTGCCGACCGTGTGAGTTCCGGCGGTGCCGCCTCTGTGGTGTCCAACGATGCCAACGGCAATAGTGTCATGGTACGCGCCTATTACCAACCCATGCTCAATGACAATGGCTCTACCGTGGAATGGGTGGGCAAGCTTCAAGCCATATTTCGCGATGATTTCGGAAACCTACGCGAAGACAGCAATGGCAACAAAAAGCTGGATGACTACGCCACCGATTTCGTGATACAGACCTTTTTCGATGAAACCGTAACCCCCAACCGGGCGCGGGTGCAGCGCATGAATACCACCGATGGTATAAACATGACACCCACCGGCACACCGATAGAGCTGGAAGATCTGAAAGTACTTTGGGATAGCCAGGACCGCCTGTCCGACCCCACGGTGGATATGAAGGTGCAACGCGCCTATACCACCAATTCTTCCAAGCAGCGTCATATCTTCACCTGGTTCGACAACAATACCGATGGCAGCGTGGACAGTGGCGAAATAACGGATTTCACCAGCGCCAATATCAGTGCCAGCAACTGGACCTGGCTCAATACCGCCGATGAAACTACCGCCGAAAGCATCGTGGATTTCATTCGCGGGGATGAAGGCAATAGCGCTTTTCGTAACCGCACCATCGATAACAACAATAACGGCGTGACCGACAGTGGCGATGTGGTGTGGCGCCTGGGTGATGTCATCGATTCCTCGCCGGTGGTGGTGGGTCCGCCCTCCAATCCTAATATCGAACGCTTGGACAGCACCTATACGGATTACCGGGTGGCTTATCAGAACCGACGTATGGTGGCCTATGTGGGCGCCAATGATGGCATGGTCCATGCCTTCAATATGGGCTTTTTGAAAACCGCCGACACTTCCTTTGTACAATGATAATTCCGGCATGCAGCTGGGCTCAGAACTCTGGGCCTATGTACCCAATAACCTGCTGCCCCATTTGCAATGGCTGGCAGACCCGGATTATTCCCATGTGTACTACGTGAATGGACCTGCCCAATCCTTTGATGTGAATATCTTCACACCCTCTTCAACACATCCCAATGGCTGGGGCACCATTCTGGTAGTGGGTATGCATCTCGGCGGTGGGCCCATAGACCTGGACCTGGACAATGACGCCACCAATGACCACACAGCCCGCTCTTCCTATATGATCTTTGATGTCACCGATCCGGAAAGCCCGCCCACTTTGCTGGGGGAAATCAACCATGCCAACCTGGGCTTCACCACCAGTCTGCCCACGGTAATGATGGACCGCACTTCCAGCACCGGCTTGGACTTCACCATTCCCAACACCAATAACTGGTATCTGGTCTTTGGTTCCGGGCCCACCGATCTGACCACCGCCACCAGCACCCAGGAGGCGCGTATCTACCTGGTGGACCTGAGCAGTATGGCCATGAATTCCAGTGGCCTGGGTGAAGCCAACAGTTTTGTGGGAAACATCGCCGCCAAGGACTGGGATGGCGATCTCCGCCATGACAGCGTGTACTTTGGCACCATTGGTGGCACCATCAGCACTCCCA
>CBDUNQ010000308.1:0-3754 GCA_965368625.1 uncultured Gammaproteobacteria bacterium | reverse complement strand
GGGGTGTGCCGCGAGGAATTCCATGTTCAGTACGCTGCCGCCATGGCGCTCAACCTTTCACCAGACCGGAAAAACCCATGAAGGCAAGTGACATGAGGCCGGCGGTGATCAGTGCGATGGCCGGCCCCCGGAAAATAACCGGCACATCCCCCACCGCAATGCGCTCACGAATGGCGGCGAATAAAATGAGCACCAGAGAAAAACCTACGGCTGCACCGAAGCCGTAAAAAGCAGAGTGCAGAAAGCCGTGCTGTTGCTGGACATTCAACAGGGCAACCCCCAGCACGGCGCAATTGGTGGTGATCAGCGGTAGAAAAATTCCCAGTACCTGATACAGCAAGGGGCTGGTTTTATGGACAAACATTTCCGTGAGTTGCACCACCACGGCTATGACCAGAATAAAGGTGATGGTACGTAGATACTCCAGGCCCAGTGGTATCAACAGATATTCATTGGCGAGATAGCTGCACACCGATGACAGGGTGAGCACAAAGGTGGTGGCGAGTGCCATGCCGGTGGCGGTTTCCAGTTTGCGCGACACCCCCATGAAAGGGCACAGGCCGAGGAATTGCACCAGCACAAAGTTGTTCACCAGTACGGTGCTGATCAGAATGAGAAAGAATTCGGTCATGCAGCAGTGGCTTCCCGTGGCATAGTTTCTTGCAATGGCACAAAATGAATTCCCGGCAGTGCTACTGTACCCCAAACCCGGCAGAAGCAGAAAAAACCCTGTTTCCACGGGGCAAATCCCCTGCGTGGCCCGGCAGGCCGCGTTGCGGTAATCACCAATAGGATAAATCACCGCCCCGTCATGACAGTGGATTGTTGCGGGCGGTGTCAGCCCCGGTATTACTTCACCCGCATGCCCGGTTGTGCACCACTGTCGGGGTGCAGGATCCACAGTTCTTCACCACCGGGGCCGGCCGCCAGGACCATGCCTTCGGAAACACCGAATTTCATTTTTCGCGGCGCAAGGTTGGCTACCATGACGGTAAGCTTTCCTTCCAGATCCGCAGGGGAATAGGCTTGTTTGATGCCCGCAAATACATTGCGGGTTTCACCGCCCAGGTCCAGGGTGAGTTGCAGGAGTTTATCGGCACCCTTGACTTCGCTGGCACGCACAATGCGGGCGATACGCAAATCGATTTTGGCGAAATCGTCGTACTGAATGATCTCGTCAATGGGGTCATTGCTCAGGGGACCTGTCGCCGGCGGAGCACTGCCGGAAGGAGTGGCTGCCGCCAGGTCTTCGCGCGATGCCTCGATCATGGCCTCGATGTGACTTGGCTCCACCCGGGTCATGAGGGGTGTGAAGCTGGCAATGGTGTGATCCGTTAGGGGGTGTTGCACCTGCTCCCAGGTCATGGGCTCAATTTGCAGGAAAGATTCCACCTGCTGTGCCATGGCCGGTAATACCGGTTTCAAATACACCATGAGGACCCGAAACAGATTGAGTCCCAGGGTGCACACATCCTGAACCGCTTGTTCCTGTCCGGCTTCCTTGGCCAGTACCCAGGGTTTTTGTTCATCGATGTACTGATTGGCGCGGTCGGCCAGTGCCATGATTTCGCGCATGGCGCGGCCGAATTCACGTTGCTCATAGAGCCCGGCGATTTCATCGGCGCAGCGGGCAAAGGTATCGTAAAGATCCTGTTCCACCAGCTTTTTGGACAGGCGCCCCTGAAAGCGTTTGTTGATGAACCCGGCACAGCGGCTGGCGATATTGACCACCTTGCCCACCAGGTCGGCATTGACCCGTTGGGAGAAATCTTCCAGGTTGAGGTCAAGATCATCCACACCATTACTGAGTTTGGCGGCAAAGTAATAGCGCAGGTATTCGGGGTTCAAGTGTTCAAGGTAGGTACGCGCCTTGATGAAGGTGCCGCGGCTCTTGGACATCTTCTGGCCATTCACGGTGAGAAAACCGTGGGCGAAAATGGCGGTGGGGGTACGGAACCCGGCGCCGGAAAGCATGGCCGGCCAGAACAGGGCGTGAAAATAAATGATGTCCTTGCCGATGAAGTGATACAGCTCGGTATCGGAATCCTTACCCCAGAAGGCATTGAAATCCAGCCCCTGTTGCTGGCAGAAATGCTTGAAGCTGGCCATGTAGCCGATGGGTGCATCGAGCCATACATAGAAATACTTGCCCGGCGCATCGGGGATTTCAAAGCCGAAATAGGGGGCATCGCGGGAAATATCCCAGGCCCGCAAGCCATCGGCAAACCATTCCCCCAGCTTATTGGCCACTTCTTCCTGCAGGTGTCCGGCGCGGGTCCATTCCCGGAGCATGGCTTCAAAATCGGCTAACTGGAAAAAGTAATGCTCCGATTCTTTTTCGATGGGTGTGGCACCGGAGACGGCGGAACGTGGGTTTTTCAATTCCGTAGGGGCATAGGTGGCGCCACAGGCTTCACAGGAATCGCCGTATTGGTCTGCGGCACCGCAACGCGGACATTCGCCCTTGATGAATCGATCCGGAAGAAACATTTCCTTTTCCGGGTCGTAGGCCTGGGTGATGGTGCGGGTATGAATATGCCCGGCCGCCTTGAGCCGGGTATAGATCAGGCTGGCCAGTTCACGGTTTTCCTCGCTGTGGGTGCTGTGGTAATGATCAAAACCCACATGAAAGTCCTGAAAGTCGGCGCGATGTTCCGCCCCCACATCGGCGATCAATTGCTCCGGTGTTATGCCCAGGGCCTGGGCACGCAACATGATGGGGGTGCCATGAGCATCATCGGCGCACAGGTAATAGCATTCCTCACCGCGCATCTTCTGGAAACGTACCCAGATATCGGTTTGGATGTATTCCACCAGGTGCCCCAGGTGGATGGACCCGTTGGCGTAGGGCAGGGCGCTGGTGACCAGTATGCGGCGAGGGCGGTTGTTCATGGCTAACTGATTCGTATGCAAGAGAAAAATGGCCACAGGGGCGGGCGCATACAGTAGCAATTTCGAGGCCTTGCCGCCACTGCTTGTGTGGCGGGAGAGGCGTGCAGCATATCCCGCATGGAGTAGGATGGATCTTCGCCAGTAAAAATTGTGTATAATGCCCGATCAATTTTGTCAGGAATTACGGGGGCGGATGGTCCGCTGCCCGCTGCCGGAGGTTAAAAAATCATGGCTGAAGTATCCCAAGTGGAGTCCGCGCTGAAAGAATATGTTGACCCCTACCTGCAGAGGGATCTGGTTTCCACCAAGATGGTGAAAAACATCAAGGTGGAAGGTGATCAGGTCCAGATCGACGTGGTTCTGGGATTTCCCGCTGAGGGCTACAAGGCCGAACTCATTGCCAAGTTGAAGGAAAAGGTGGAAGCCCTGGACGGGGTGGCGGCCGCTACCATCAACGTCAGCAGTAAAATCGCCGCACACCAGGTACAAAAAGGTGTGAAAAACATTGACGGCATCAAAAATATCATCGCCGTGGCTTCCGGCAAGGGGGGGGTGGGCAAATCCACCACCGCGGTAAACCTGGCCCTGGCCCTGTCGGCCGAAGGCGCCAAGGTGGGAATCCTCGATGCCGATATCTATGGTCCCAGCCAGCCCCGCATGCTGGGTGTCCATGGCAAGCCGGAATCCAGTGATGGCAAGACCCTGGAACCCATGGTGAGCTATCACCTGGAAGCCATGTCCATCGGTTTTCTGGTGGACGAGGAAACCCCCATGATCTGGCGCGGTCCCATGGTGACCCAGGCGCTGCAGCAATTGCTCAACGATACCAACTGGCGCGACCTGGATTATCTGGTGATCGATT